>JAEYXI010000041.1 GCA_023428515.1 Pseudomonadota bacterium
TCTCTATATGAGAAGCCCGTCCGTGATGCTCGAACGGGTCGATGCATCCGGCTTTCTACTGAATGCCCGTGACGACGGCATCCATATGCTCGACCTGCTCGGCCTGGGCGTGTGGCACCTGCTCGAAACGCCGCGGGACGCTTCCTCGCTTGCCGACATCGTGGCGCATGCTTTTCCCGAAACGCCCTATCGGAAGGTGGCTGACGACATCGACGGTTTGCTGTCGGCGCTTGTCGACGAAGGACTGATCGATGAGGTGGGCGACGGTTGTCGGGGGCGTATTATGGACGAGCACGATATAAAGCAGTCGCGCTCGGCCAGACCTTGACGCGCTGCCGATTGCGCTCTCTACAGGGCGGGAAATCTCTTCAGGAGAAAACCGTGCTGACGAGCGTTCCGCTGCTGGTCGTGTCCTTCATCCTCTATAATCTCGGCATGGCCGGGCTGTTCGGCGACGGGCCGAACGGCGACCCCTGGCAGACGGAACTCTTCTCGTTCCGCATGATGTCCGGCGGTGTGTTCTCGATGACATCAGGCATATTGATGATCGTGATCGCGCTTCTGCTGTTCTTCGTCGAGATCGTGAAATCGACGCGCACCTCGAACGCCTCGGTGATCGACCACCTGTTGTCGACCTTCGTCTTCGTCGCTTTCCTGGTCGAGTTCCTGCTGGTCGAGGGCGCGGCGCATCCGGTCTTCTTCGTCCTGATGGTGATCGCGCTGATCGACGTGCTGGCCGGCTTCTCAGTGTCGCTGCGCGCGGCGGGTCGCGACATCAGCGTGAACTGAAGAACCGGCACAGGCGGTCAAGCCGGCCGGCTATACCGGCGACGGCCTCGGTCAGCCCATCGAGTCGATCTTGCGCTGCATCGCAGCGATCTGCTGCTTGAGTTCAGACAACTCGTCGGATTTTTCGCCGTCCTTGGCGCGTCCGGTCTCAGCGGGCGCGGCCGGCCCGCCGGCCGGCGGAAACGGCGTGAACATGCGCATCGCATTCTGGAACAGCTCGATATTGCGCCGCGTCTGCTCCTCGATCGCCTTCATCGGCGTCGAGATCTTCATCATCTCCATCGGCCCCTTGCCCATGGCCGACTTCATCTGCTCGCGGAACCGCTCCTGTTCCTTGGCGAAGGCGATCATCGACTGTTCGAGGAAACTCGGCACCACCATCTGCATCTGGTCGCCGTAGAAGGAGATGAGCTGGCGCAGGAAGGAGATGGGCAGCATGTTCTGCCCGTCCTTGTTCTCCAGTTCGAAGATGATCTGGGTAAGCACGGGATGCGTGATGTCGTCGCCCGTCTTGGCGTCCTGAACGGTGAACTCCTCACCCTTCTTCACCATCTCGGCGAGATCCTCGAGCGTCACATACGTGCTGGTGCCCGTATTGTAGAGGCGGCGGTTCGCGTATTTCTTGATTACCACCGGTTCGTCTTTGGCGGGCATCGACATCCTCCCAGAAGACCGGCAGCCCCCATCGGCCCCGGCAACGATTGCGCCTTGGAGCAGGATATGCCCAAAAGTGCCGCAATTCCAAGCAGTTTGTGCAGTGCGGGATAAAAGCTATGCTGCAACGCCGGCAAATTATGCTGCGCAGCATAAAACAAGGCGACGTTTTCGGCATGGCTGGACCGCTGATTTCCGGTTTGACACATCGAGTGGAAACGCGGGAGAAAAGCCCTTAAATCCCGGGGGGTGCCTCCCAAGCACCCCCTACAGCCTGGAGAACATTATGGCCGCTTCCATCGTCGTCGCCGGTGCCGCCCGCACCCCGGTCGGCTCCTTCAACGGAGCTTTCGCCAATACGCCCGCGCATGAACTCGGCGCCGTCGCCATCAAGGAGGCGCTGGCTCGCGCCAAGGTCGAGGGAGCCGAGGTCGACGAGGTCATCCTGGGCCAGATCCTGACGGCTGCGCAGGGCCAGAACCCGGCCCGCCAGGCCGCCATGGCCGCCGGCATCCCGCAGGAGACCACCGCCTGGGGCCTCAACCAGCTCTGCGGCTCCGGCTTGCGCGCGATTGCGGTCGGCTTGCAGCAGATCACGTCCGGCGACGCCAAGATCATCGTCGCCGGCGGCCAGGAATCGATGTCGATGGCCCCGCATGCCCAGTATCTGCGCAGCGGCGTCAAGATGGGCGACTTCAAGCTTATCGATACGATGATCAAGGACGGCCTCACCGACGCCTTCCACGGCTATCACATGGGCATCACCGCCGAGAACGTCGCCCGCCAGTGGCAGCTGACGCGCGACGAGCAGGATCGCTTCGCCGTCGCCTCGCAGAACAAGGCCGAGGCTGCGCAGAAGGCCGGCAAGTTCAAGGACGAGATCGTGCCGGTGACCATCAAGGGCCGCAAGGGCGACACGGTCGTCGACCAGGATGAATATATTCGCGCCGGAACGACGCTGGAAACCGTCGCCAAGCTGAAGCCTGCCTTCGACAAGGACGGCACGGTGACCGCCGCCAACGCGTCCGGCATAAATGATGGCGCAGCCGCCGTCGTGCTGATGACCGAGGACGAGGCCTCGCGCCGCGGCCTGACCCCGCTGGTGCGCATCGTCTCCTGGGCGACCGCCGGCGTCGACCCGGCGATCATGGGCACCGGCCCGATACCGGCTTCGCGCAAGGCGCTCGAGAAGGCCGGCTGGTCAGTTGCCGACCTCGACCTCGTCGAGGCGAATGAGGCTTTCGCCGCCCAGGCCTGCGCGGTCAACAAGGACATGGGCTGGAACCCTGAGATCGTGAACGTCAATGGCGGCGCCATCGCGATCGGCCATCCAGTCGGCGCTTCGGGTGCCCGCGTCTTCAACACGCTGGTCTATGAGATGCAGCGCCGCGGCGCGAAGAAAGGCCTCGCCACGCTTTGCATCGGCGGCGGCATGGGCGTCGCGATGTGCGTCGAAGCGATGAACTGAGCTGAGGGAATTGGGAGTAGCGAATAGGAAAAATAAGGGGGCGAAAGTCGCGTAGGTAGTCGATCCCTACTCGCTATTCGCTATTTCCTATTCGCTCTTCGATCAAAGGGGAGGACATTTCATGACCAAGGTTGCACTCGTGACCGGAGGCTCGCGCGGCATAGGCGCGGCGATCTCGGTCGCGCTGAAGAATGCCGGCTACACCGTCGCCGCCAACTATGCCGGCAATGACGAGGCCGCCGAAAAATTCAAGGCGGAGACCGGAATACCGGTCTACAAATGGTCGGTCGCCGACTACGACGCCTGCGCCGCCGGCATTAGCAGGGTGGAGGCCGACCTCGGCCCGATCGCCATCCTGGTCAACAATGCCGGCATCACCCGCGACGCCATGTTCCACCGGATGACGCGCGAGCAGTGGAAGGACGTGATCGACACCAATCTCAACGGTCTCTTCAACATGACGCATCCGCTGTGGAGCGGCATGCGCGACCGCAAATTCGGCCGCATCATCAACATCTCCTCCATCAACGGCCAGAAGGGCCAGATGGGACAGTCGAACTACGCAGCGTCGAAGGCCGGAGACATCGGCTTCACCAAGACGCTGGCGCAGGAAGGTGCGCGGGCGGGGATCACTGTCAACGCGATCTGCCCGGGTTATATCGGCACCGAAATGGTCCGTGCCGTGCCGTAAAAAGTGCTGGAAACGATCGTGGCGGCCATTCCGGCCGGCCGGCTGGGAGAGCCCGACGAGATCGCGCGCTGCGTGGTCTTCCTGGCGTCCGACGATTCCGGCTTCATCACCGGCTCGACGCTTACCGCCAATGGCGGACAGTATATGACCTGACCGCATGGCAGATGCGGCGCGGCCCGAAGGCCACGCCGCGATGACGAATTATTCCGCCGGAGCCGCCCCTGCAGGCATCACGTCGGGGTGCTCGAACAGCGCCTTGTGCGTAAAGCCGGCCAGCACGGCGCCGACGATCGGCGCAAGCCAGAACAGCCAGAGCTGCTGCAGCGCGACGCCACCGACGAACAGCGCCGGGCCGGTCGAGCGCGCCGGATTGACCGACGTGTTGGTCACCGGGATGGAGATCAGGTGGATCAGCGTCAGCGCAAGCCCGATGGCGATCGGCGCGAAGCCGGCCGGCACGCGGCCATGCGTTGCCCCAAGGATGATCATCAGGAAGATGAAGGTCAGTACCACCTCGATGACCAGCGCCGAACCGAGCCCGTATTTGCCCGGCGAGGCGTCCCCATAGCCATTGGTGGCAAAACCTCCGATGCCAGCGAAGTCGGCTTTGCCGCTCACCACGACATAGAGCACCGCGGAGGCCACGACCGCTCCGATCAGCTGGGCGATGACATAGGGCACGAGATCCTTGGATTCGAAGCGCCCGGCCACCAGCAGGCCAACCGAAACCGCCGGGTTGAAATGGCCGCCCGAGATGCCGCCGACGGCATAGGCCATAGTCAGCACTGTCAGGCCGAAGGCCAGCGCGACACCAACGAAACCAATACCGAGTTCCGGAAACCCGGCTGCGAGCACTGCACTGCCGCAGCCTCCGAAGACGAGCCAGAACGTACCCAGAAATTCCGCAAGAAGCCTTTTAGACATCATGATCCCTCTTCAAAAAGCCCCATGCGGAGAAGTAGACACCGTTCGCCGGTGCTGACAATCGGCCGCAGGCCTTCCGGCCGGTAGTAACCGGGCAAAGTCACAACTATTTCGCGAATGAACGTGTCGGCGCTGCCGGCGACAGCTGTGCCGTCTCGAAACAGAGAGGTTAACGCCGTCCCGGCGGATCGGAACGACCCCCGGCTGTTGGCCTGGAAAACTAGCTGGCGACGAACCACCGGGCACAAGATCTTGTGGCGAACAGAACGGGAAATCCGCGCGGGAAGTGATTCGTCGCCGATTCGTTCCGCCTTTGGCCCGATCATTAACGAGAGGCCCTCACAAAAGACCGGACTCACGTCATTTCCTGGATGAAAATCTTAATGATTTCATATTCTTGAACGAATCGCCCGCCGACAGCCAACAGAAGCGAAGCTAACCCGTTAACGCTTTCGCGGGATTCGGTGCGGATTCGTCTCCTCAGTCATTTTAGCGATTCAGCATGTGGTAAGAGTCCGCACGACTCTCGCTACATCTAGCGGCGAACAAAACCTGAATCAGCTGGAGTCACTGATTCGTCGCTGATTCGTTCCAGACTCGTTCCAAGCCTTAATGCGAGGGTCGAATGAGGGGCACTTTTTCCTTTCGCTCCCGCCCGCAAATCCCTATGTGTGAGCCCATATACTGCCGGTTCTCCCGCCGGCCATGCGGACAGGTCCTAACCCAGATCACCGCCAACGAAACGCAGAGCCAGGAAGGCCACGTTCCGATCCGATGACAATCCATCCGAAGTCGAACGACCAGCCCGGCGCACCGCTGGTCCTCTCCGGCCGCGACGTGACCGCCGTTCTGGGGCCAACCAACACCGGCAAGACGCATCTCGCCATCGAGCGCATGGTGGCGCATGAAAGCGGCCTGATCGGCTTGCCGCTTCGCCTGCTTGCCCGCGAGGTCTATGGCCGCGTCTGCGAGAAGGTGGGGGCCTACAAGGTCGCCTTGATCACCGGCGAGGAAAAGATCGTTCCTCCTGGCGCGCGCTATTCCGTCTGCACCGTCGAAGCGATGCCGCGCGAGACCGACGCGGCCTTCGTCGCCATCGACGAAGTACAGCTCGCCGGCGACTTCGAGCGCGGCCACATCTTCACCGACCGGCTGCTGCATCTCAGGGGCCGCCAGGAGACGCTGCTGCTCGGCGCTGCCACCATGCGCGGCATACTGGAGAGGCTGCTCAAGGGCATTTCAGTGGTGACGCGGCCGCGCCTCTCGCACCTCGCCTATTCCGGCCAGAAGAAGCTCACCCGCCTACCGGCCCGCTCGGCAATCGTCGCCTTCTCGGCCGACGAGGTCTACGCCATCGCCGAGTTGGTCCGCCGTCAGCGCGGCGGCGCCGCTGTCGTGCTTGGCGCGCTTTCGCCGCGCACGCGCAACGCCCAGGTCGCGCTCTACCAGTCGGGCGACGTCGACTATCTCGTCGCCACCGACGCGATCGGCATGGGCCTCAACCTCGACCTCGACCACGTCGCCTTTGCCCAGAACCGCAAGTTCGACGGCTATCAGTTCCGCGACCTCTCCGCCGCCGAACTCGGCCAGATCGCCGGCCGCGCCGGCAGGCATCTTCGCGACGGCACTTTCGGCGTCACCGGCCAGGTCGATCCGCTCGACGACGATCTGGTGAAGAAGATCGAGACGCACGACTTCGATCCCGTGAAGGTGCTGCAGTGGCGCACGGTCGGCTTCGACTTCGCCAGCCTCGATGCGCTCAAGCGTTCGATCGAGACGCCGGCGCCGGTCGAAGGCCTGACCCGCGCCCTGCCCGCCGTCGACCAGCAGGCGCTGGAGCATCTGTCCCGCGATCCTGTCGTCCGCGATCTCGCAGTTGGACGCGAGCGCGTCGCGCTGCTCTGGGAAGCCTGCGCCCTGCCCGACTACCGCAAGATCGCGCCTGCCCAGCACGCCGACCTCATCGGCTCCATGTATGACGACCTCGCCCGCAAGGGCCATGTCGACGAGAACTACATGGCCGAGCAGGTGCGCCGCGCCGACTCCACCGAGGGCGATATCGACACACTGTCGCAGCGCATCGCCCAGATCCGGACCTGGACCTTCGTGTCCAACCGGCCGGGATGGCTGGCCGATCCGACACACTGGCAGGAAAAGACGCGCGAAATCGAAGACAGATTGTCGGATGCGCTGCATGAGCGGTTGACGAAACGCTTCGTTGATCGCAGGACATCCGTTCTTGTGCGGCGCCTCCGGGAAAATACCATGCTTGAAGCCGAAATCAGCCCAACCGGCTCGGTGGTGGTCGAAGGCCACCATGTCGGCGAATTGCAGGGCTTCCGCTTCACCGCCGACCAGAGCGCCAATGGCGAGGACGCCAAGGCGGTCAGGACGGCGGCGCAGAAGGCGCTTGCCGCCGAGTTCGAGACGCGCGCCGACCGCTTCTCGGCCTGCGCCAATGGCGACATCGCGCTCGGCTCAGACGGCGTGCTGCGCTGGATCGGCGCGCCGATCGGCACGCTGGCCGCCGGCGAGGACGCGCTGAAGCCTCGCGTCATCCTGCTCGCCGACGAGCAGCTCACCGGCCCGGCCCGCGACAAGGTCGCCGCGCGCGCCGAGCGTTTCGTCAATTTCCAGGTCGAGTCCCTGCTGAAGCCGCTGGTCGATCTGAAGAACGCCGACCAGATCACCGGCATCGGCCGCGGCATCGCTTTCCGGCTGGTCGAGGAGTTCGGCCTGATCAACCGCCGCGACATCGCAGAGGACGTGAAGTCGCTAGACCAGGCGGGCCGCGCGGCACTTCGCCGTCTCGGCGTACGCTTCGGCGCCTACCACATCTTCGTGGCGGCGCGGGTCATGCCTGGGCCGGCCGGGGGGGGGACGCGGCT
>JAEYXI010000076.1 GCA_023428515.1 Pseudomonadota bacterium
GCCTCGTCGGATCGCCGAGCTGGCGGTTGCGGGTGCGTATCCTGAAATCCTGCGTCTTGAGCTTAAGCACGACCGTGCGGCCGGCAATGCCAGATTTCTTCAGCCGCGACGAGACTTTCTCGGACAGTGCGCGCAGCACCGGCACGAGATCCGCGGGCGAGGCGAGATCGACATCGAAAGTGGTTTCGGCCGAGACGCTCTTGGCGTCGCGATCGGCCGTGACGACGCGCTCGTCCTGTCCGCGCGAGAGATGGTAGAGCCGGTCTCCCATCGAGCCATAGCGACGCATCAGTTCGGCGCGCTCCAGCTTCTGCAACTGGCTGATCATGCGGATGCCGTCGCGCTCCAGCGTTGCCGCGAAGGCCTTGCCGACGCCCCAGATCAGCGTCACCGGCTGCTCGGCAAGGAACCCTGGCGCCTCTGCCTCGCCGATCACCGAGAAGCCGCGCGGCTTGCGGAAGTCCGACGCGATCTTGGCGAGGAATTTGCAATAGGAAAGGCCGGCGGAAACCGTGATGCCGATCTCCTTCTCGACCCTTCTGGCGAAGTCGGCGAGCACCATCGCCGGCGGGCGTCCGTGCAGCCGCTCGGTGCCGGAGAGGTCGAGAAAGGCCTCGTCGATCGAGAGCGGCTCAACCAGAGGGGTGAGCGCCTGCATCATGGTGCGCACCTCCCGGCCGACGCGCGCGTATTTCTCCATGTCCGGCGGGAGCACGATCGCCTCCGGGCAAGCCTCGAGCGCCTTGAACATTGGCATGGCCGAACGCACGCCCTTGATGCGAGCGATGTAGCAGGCGGTGGAAACCACGCCGCGTTTGCCGCCGCCGATGATGAGCGGCTTGTCCTTGAGCGCGGGATTGTCGCGTTTCTCTATGGCCGCGTAGAAGGCGTCGCAGTCGATATGGGCCAGATGCAGCCGGTAAAGCTCCGGGTGCCGCGCCAGGCGCGGGCTGCCGCAGCGATTGCAGCGCCCTGCTTCGTCTTTCTGCAAAGCCATGCAGTCGCGACAGAAACCGTGGCTTGGATCGTTGACAGGAGCAGTCATCGCTGCGAACATAAGAGGAACATCGCAAATTTTATTCCGCCGCGACGCCCCTAACAAGGCGCAATGCGAAGAGGTGGTCATGTCTGTGGACATCCAGCCGCTGACGTCAGATTTCTGGCATGCCTTTGAGGATCTCTTCGGCAAGCAGGGCGCCTGCTATGGCTGCTGGTGCACGCACTTCCGGCTGCCGCCGGCGACGCGGCGCGAGAACAATCGCGAGCGCAACAAGGAACACATCAAGGCGCGCATCGAGCGAGGACCACCGCCCGGCCTGCTCGCCTTCGAGGACGATCAGGCTCTCGGCTGGATGCAGGTCGGTCCGCGCGCCGACGTGCCGGAATGGAATAATGCGGGCAGGGGCTCGGCACCCGTCGACCCAGCCGACGCCTCCGATCCCGCGGTATGGGCGATCTCGTGCTTCTTCCTGCGCACCAAAGCGCGTGGCAGAGGCCTGACACATCAGCTTGTGAAGGCTGGATTGGCGTTTGCGCGCGAAAATAAGGCGCGAATGGTGGAGGCCTGTCCGATGGACCTGTCGAGGGATTCGCGCTCGATCGGCCTTTTTGTGGGCTCGTCGCGGGTCTTCGAGAAGGCGGGTTTCGAACGTATCGTGGAGCGCAAGGCTGGTCGGCCGCTGATGCGCTATGTGCTTTAATCCCTGGGAATCCGTCACATCGAGCGATCGTGGCTGTCATCGCCGAAGGGCAGCGCGCGCAATGCGCCGGAGACCTCTTGCGGCTGGATGCCCGTCTCCTCGGAAAAGCGCAGCAGGGTGGGCTCATGCGCCGCGATGAACTGCAGCACGCCGGCGAGAAAGCCGGGTTCGCGCGCCGCCTGGCGGATTGAACTCACCTCGATGCCCGTGATCGCCAGGAAGCGCGGCAGCAGTTCCGGATCGGCTGCGACAAAGCCCAGCGCCTGGATAGCCAGCGCTTCGGCGTTTTCGCGTTTCCGGCGGTCGTCGGTCATATCCTGGCCTTTCGATTCGCGGTTCGAGTACCTATCATAGTCCCTTGGCGCAAGCCGATTCCCCAAGGCGTGACGTGCCGGAAATGCTCGCCTTCGAGCCTATGGGTTTGCGTTTCGTCAATGTTCTTGGCGTAATGTCCATGGTGGGGTTTTGGCGCCCGATTGGGCGTTGCGGCGATGCCTGCCCGTTCGGTTCGGGCGGCTGAAACGGGAAGTCGATGCCGAAAAAAGTGATGATCGTCGAGGACAACGAGCTCAATATGAAGCTCTTTCGCGACCTGATCGAGGCCAGCGGCTACGAGACCGTGCGCACTCGAAACGGGTTGGAAGCACTCGACCTAGCGAGGCAGCACCGGCCTGACCTCATCCTGATGGACATCCAGCTGCCGGAGGTTTCCGGCCTCGACGTGACGCGCTGGCTGAAGGAGGACGACGATCTTCACAAGATCCCTGTCATTGCGGTGACGGCCTTCGCCATGAAGGGTGACGAGGAGCGTATCCGCCAAGGCGGCTGCGAGGCCTACATCTCCAAGCCGATCTCGGTGCCGCGCTTCATCGAGACGATCAAATCCTATCTAGGCGACGCCTGATGACAGCCCGCATCCTCGTCGTCGACGACGTCCCGGCCAATGTGAAACTGCTCGAAGTGCGGCTGCTGGCTGAATATTTCGAGGTGCTGACCGCCAGCAATGGCGCCGATGCGCTGGAAACCTGCGAGAACGGCAAGGTCGACGTCGTGCTGCTCGATGTGATGATGCCCGACATGGACGGGTTCGAGGTCTGCCGGCGGCTGAAAAGCGACCCGGCCACCTTGCACATCCCGGTCGTGATGGTGACCGCGCTCGACCATGTGTCCGACCGCATCCGGGGGCTTGAAGCCGGCGCCGACGATTTCCTTACCAAGCCGGTCAACGACCTGCAGTTGATGACGCGGGTGAGAAGCCTGGTACGGCTGAAGATGCTGACCGACGAACTCAGGCTGCGGGCCGCCACCACGCGCAATATCGGCATCGAGGAACTGCTGTCACGCAGTGAGCCGGCGGGTGAGGCGAAACCGCGGGTTCTGCTCATCGACGAGCGGCAGGCGTCGGGCGCGAAGGTCGCCGGCATGCTGGGCG
This sequence comes from Pseudomonadota bacterium, assembly GCA_023428515.1. The sequence continues at coordinate 3,133 of JAEYXI010000076.1, forward strand.
AGACGGCCAAAGTCGACGTCGTGGCCGACCCGCATGTCGGTTTTTTCCAGGCCGCGGAAGAGCCTTATGAATGCGTTCTCGTCTCGACGGGTTTCGCCGAATTCGACCCGCTGCGCCTCTGCTCGCAGCTGCGTTCGCTCGACCGCACGCGCTTTGTCCCGATCATCCTTCTGGCCGAGGAGGGCGAGGAGGATCGTATCGTGCGCGCGCTGGAACTCGGGGTGAACGACTACCTGATCCAGCCAATCGACCGCCAGGAATTGACCGCAAGACTGCGCACGCAGGTGCGGCGCAAGCGCTACAACGATCATCTGCGTGCCAGCGTCACCCAGACGATCGAGATGGCAGTGACGGACGGGCTCACCGGCCTGCACAACCGCCGCTACCTCGACAGCCATCTCGAGACGCTCTTCGAGCGCGCCGTGGCGCGTCGGCGGCCGTTGTCGCTGATGATCACCGATCTAGACCGGTTCAAGTCCATCAACGACAAGTATGGCCATGACGGAGGCGACGAGGTGCTGCGCGAGTTTGCGCGACGTCTCAGGAAGAACGTCCGCGGCATCGACCTCGCCTGCCGCTTCGGCGGCGAGGAGTTCGTCGTGGTCATGCCTGATACCGAGGCGGCGGTCGCCGAGAAGGTGGCGGAGCGGGTGAGGGCGGAAATCGCCGGATTGCCGTTCCCTATCAACGGTTTGGATGTCCCGGTCACGGTCAGCGTGGGCGTGTCGTCGTTGAAGCGCGGCACCGATTCCGTGGCCGACCTCCTGAAGCGGGCCGACGTGGCGCTCTACGAGGCCAAAAGTGGTGGTCGCAACCGGGTTGTCGCAAGGGCCGCGTAAGGCTCAGGCCAAGCAAAAAAACAGGTCAAGGCAGACTTTCCGGAATTTACCTTAATCCAAGCGATTCGCGAGGGTTGGTTAAGAAAGTATTGATTTCCAAGCGTCTCTGCGCGAAGGTGCCTTTACAAAACAGGCGCCGGAACGAGGAAAACCAGCCGCCTGATCGAAACCCCATGATGCTCAGGTCCGCCGCATCTCCTGGGTCCGTGGGGTCGGCCGGCCGGCGCTGGCACATAGTGGCCTCCTCGTACCGCTGCCAACCGCCGACCGGCCCCCTTGCTCTCCGTCTCATGAAGTCCATTCGGAAATCATCCGAACCTGCTGTTTATGCTCGCAAATACGAGCGTTTCTGAATCGGCTGTCGTGAACTTGGCGTGGATAAAAATGCGCTGCCCGACGGACGATGCATCGAGAAAGACGCAGAGAAGCAACGGGTTGCACGGAACGCGGGGGCTGGACAACGGCTTATTTGTTCAACAGGCAGGCCGCGAGGCCTTGAGTAAAAGGATCAAACGAAAAACGCCGCCCAGAGGCGGCGTTTTGATGTCAAAATGAAACCCGATCTTACTTGATCTTGGTTTCCTTGAACTCGACGTGCTTCTTGGCGACCGGGTCGTACTTGCGGAACGACAGCTTGTCGGTCTTCGTGCGGCTGTTCTTGCTCGTCACGTAGAAGAAACCGGTATCGGCGGTCGACAGAAGCTTGATCTTGAGTTTTGCAGCCTTGGCCATCTTTTTCGTCCGTTGGATTGTCTGGAGTTCATGCCGCCTGAACGCGGGTGGACCCCGGACGCGGAAAACTTGGCGCGACACATAAAGATCGCCGCCTGAAAGTCAAGTGCGACCGGCTTTCAGCTGAGATGGCGGCGGAAGCCGGGCACGACCCGGCAGACGACGAGCGCGATGTAGGCGGCGAAGAAGAAAGAGAGCGACCAGCCGAAACCGCTGGTGCCGAAAAGGTCCATGCCGATGCCGACCGCCTGGGGGCCAAGCACCATGCCGAGGCCGTAGCAAAGCACGAATGCCGCGTTCGCCGAGGCGAGGTCGCGGCCGGAAAGCCGGGAGCCGAGATGGGCGAGCCCGATCGTATAGAGCGCGGCGACGACGCCGCCCCAGAGAAAGAGCAACACCGCCATGACGTGCCAGTTGGAGGCGAGGTGGGGCATCAGTATGGTGCCGACGAGGCCGACGACGGCACAGCCGAGCAACAAGTGGCGGCGGTCGCCGATGCGGTCGGAGAGCATGCCGATCGGAATCTGCAGCATGACGTTGCCGAGGCCGATCATGCTGAGAAGGAGCGCCGCGTCCGCTTCCGAGTAGCCGATGCGAGCGCCATAGACCGGAAACAACGCAAAGCCGCCGGTCTCGACCGCGCCGAAGACGAGCACGGCGGCGGTGGCGGTCGGCACCAGCCAGATGAAACGGACGAAGCCGGTCGGCTCGTCGTCGCTGTCGGAAACGATTTGCGGGCTCTCGCGCCAGGCCGCAAGCACCGGTATGGCCGCCAGCGCGACCAGCACGAAAGTGATGCCGAACGGCAGGAAGCCCTGGCTGCCGACCTGAGCGAAAAGCCAGGGACCGCCGGCGAAGCCGAGCGAAAGCACCGTGGCATAAAGACCGAGCACGAATCCGCGCCGGTGCGGCGGGGCGGAGGTGCTGATCCAGAACTCGGAGAGGATGAAGAGCACGGTAAGCGCCAGGTGGAGCGCCACACGCAGCGGGAACCACATCCAGAAGCTGGTCGCGAAGTAGAAGCCGACGAAGGCTAGCGAGCCGAGCAGAATCATGGCGAGCATGGTCCAGACGACGCCAAAACGCGCGGCGAGCGGCGTTGCGAGCGGTGCTGCGGCGATCGACGCCAGTCCGGCGACGGCGGTGTTGAGGCCGATCATCGTCGCCGAGATGCCGCGCGTCTCCAGGATGATGCTGAGGAGCGGCATGCCGAGCCCGATGGCAATACCCACCACCGAGATCGAGGAGATGGCCGCCGCGATGGGCAGCCAGTGCAGCTTGTCGGGATCGTGGGCCAGCTTGTTATGCATGTTTTCCGAGGGCAAACGGGAGGCCGAAGGGGAGACAGTTCCGACGGCCACGCGGGTCGCCCAAATCGGGCGCGGTGTCAATGGATGTCGGGCAGGAATGATCGGGCCAAGGCGCGTATAGGCCGGGCCTCTCAGTCCAAACGAGCATTCTGGGTGGGTCGTGAGAAGGTCAAGCTGCTTCCTGTGGCAGGCGTTTCGTGAGGCTTCGCGATACCCTCCACATGAGGACGGTCGCGGCCAGGCTGTATGCTCCCATTGCGGCCAATTGGAGCGAATAGTCGACCCCGGCGTCGATCAGGTATCCGGTGACACCAGGACCCAGCGCCGATGACAGGACCATGGCGGCGACCACAATGGAGCGGATCGCGCCGAGATGTCTGGTACCGTAGATTTCTGGCCACATTGCGCCCTCCAGGGTCGAGGAGAAGCCGTAGCTGATGCCGAGCAGCGCCATGAAGACGAAGATCGCCCAGGGCGCCGTCAGCCAGGCTGCCGCGAAACAGGAGAGGGCGAGCGGCAAAAGAAACAGAGGCAGCAGCCGGACTGCCGAGAAACGGTCGATCAGCCAGCCGCCAAGGAGCGCAAAGGCGGCAGTCGTGGCGGACATCACCACGAACCCGCTGGCGAAGAGTTCCAGCGGCCAGCCCCTGATCTCGGTCAGATAGACCTGATGGAAGAAGATGGCGGTTCCGACGAAAGCCGGAGCCAGGACGCCCAGGCAAATGACGTAGAATCTGGAATCGCCCAGGACTTCCGCACGAGTCCAATGTTTCATGGCGCGCTGGGTCGTCGGTTGTACCTCGCTCTGGGGATTGCGTTCCTTCCAGACCAGCGACGAAACGAGAGGCAGCGCAACCACCAGGAGAAAAACGGCGCAGACGAACCAGCTGCCTCTCCAGCCGACCATGCCGGCGACGACGACAAACAGGAAGGGCAGAAGCGCGTTGCCGACATGAAAGCCGAGCGTGACGACCGAGATGGCTCGGCCCCGGTTTGCGGCAAACCAGCGGCCGGTCGCGGTCATGGCCGTCTGGGTCATCATTCCCTGTCCAAAGA
>JAEYXI010000090.1 GCA_023428515.1 Pseudomonadota bacterium
GCCAGGTGATCTCTGAAGACCTCGGCATCAAGCTCGAGTCGGTTACGCTCGATATGCTGGGCCGCGCCAAGCGCGTGCGCATCGAGAAGGAGAACACCACGATCGTCGACGGCGCCGGCAAGAAGGCTGAGATCCAGGGCCGCGTTGCCCAGATCAAGCAGCAGATCGAGGAGACCACCTCCGACTACGACCGCGAGAAGCTCCAGGAGCGTCTCGCCAAGCTCGCTGGCGGCGTCGCGGTGATCCGCGTCGGCGGCGCGACCGAGGTCGAGGTCAAGGAAAAGAAGGACCGCGTTGACGACGCGCTGAACGCCACCCGCGCTGCGGTGGAAGAAGGCATCGTCGCCGGCGGTGGCGTCGCTCTTCTGCGCGCCACCCAGGCCATCAAGGCCGAGGGCGTCAACGCCGACCAGGCTGCCGGCATCGCCATCGTTCGCCGCGCGCTGCAGGCTCCGGCCCGCCAGATCGCTGCCAACGCCGGTGCGGAAGCCTCGATCGTCGCAGGCAAGATCCTCGAGACCAAGGGCGCTACCTTCGGCTACAACGCGCAGACCGGCGAGTACGGCGACATGATCGTCATGGGCATCGTCGACCCGGTCAAGGTCGTGCGCACCGCTCTGCAGGACGCCGCTTCGGTTGCCGGCCTCCTGGTCACCACCGAAGCCATGATCGCCGAGGCTCCGAAGAAGGACGCCCCGATGCCCGCTATGCCGGGCGGCGGCGGCATGGGCGGCATGGGCGGCATGGACTTCTAATCCAGCCAACCCTGCTAGGAATAGGAAAGGGCGGCAGCAATGCCGCCCTTTTTGTTTTGCTAATATTCTGGATATTCTGGATTATCCGTGCGCCAGGCTCACTGCAGGCAAGGGCCGGGTTCGAACCTTACCAGCAGCGCCACGGTCGCCCGCGCGCCAGTTGCCCGGCCTACCAGTTCGGCGCCGCAGGGAACGACGACCTGGCTGCGGGCTCCCGAAGTCTTCAGCGAAATCCACTTCGTTTCTTCAAAATCTATCGGGAGTTCCGTGCCCTTGGCCGGAATGTCGGGCGCCTCCGCAGGGTCGCTCGGCTTTTGGATGCGCCGGGTCTGCAGTTCCAGATTCTGCACCGACACGCCGACATTGGTGACCGTGATCTTGGCGTTGAGCCCCGACTGATTGACAAAAATACGAACCGGCTCGCCGCCAGGTTCGATCACGGCGCGGGTGGTTGAAAAGCCCCGCAACTCCGTTTCCAGGCGGGCGAGCCTATCCGCCATTTGCCGCTGCCCGGCGCCTGCGGCGTCGACATCGGCCGTGAGGGCGGCGACATCCTGCGAAAGCCCGGCGACGCGCAAGTCCAGTTCGTTCAATCTGCTCTGCGTGTTGCATCCGCTCAACAGAAGCAGGCCCGCGCACGCGGGAGCGGCCCATCGGCTTGCCGTCATCGTCAATTCTGCCAGTTGAGGGTCGTGTCGGGATCGGGCGACTTCGGAAGCAATTCGCAGACGAAGCCGATCACCTGCATTCCCGGCGCCTCCAGGCCCGCCGACGTCTTGGTGAAATCATGCGTCTTCTTGTCGGTGTTCCGGGAGTAGTTGCCGCGCACCGAGAACGGTCCCCAGCCGACGGAGCCGCTCGCCGAGAATTGCGTCGCGACGTGGTTGTTCTCCTCGCTCGTCATCTCGATCCCAAGCTTCAGCTGCTTGGCGACGATCATCGCGGTCGGATAGGACGGCATCTCCCCTGAAGGCGGTATCTTGCCGTCGCTCAGGATCAGGTTCGATATCTGTGGATCGAACTTCCAGCCGCGGTCCCAGAAAATGGTCGGATCCCACCAGCTGCGGCGGATCGGAACGCGGATGAGCTGCACCTCCAGACCCGATATCTTGCCGTCGCTGCGGTAGTGGGATTTCTGCTCGGCATAAGACGCCGATGCTCCTACGGACCACAAGCCGACCGAAAAGCCGCCGCTGCCGCCCCAATTGGTGGAGGATTTTTCGTCCACGGTGTGGACCTCCTCGTGCGACATCGAAAACCTGGTCCAGGAACCTTGGTGCGCCTCGTCGTAGAATTTCGACGGAAAGAACTTGGTGAACAGATATGGCTGGCCCTCGCTTGTCGTCTGCTCGGCCAGGGTCAGGGTCTGCTCGAGCCGGCGCCATCTCTCGCCGGTGCCACGCCCCAGTTCTTCGATTGCATCCAGCGCCTCTTCGATCGTCTTCTTGCCGCCAGCAAGCCAGCGGTCATAGGCCAGCTTGACCTGCTGCTTCAGAATCGCCGACTTGGTGAACCATTCGGATTGCGCCTGCGGATCGTCGGGACGCGCGAGATAGTTGGCGTGAAGGCTCTTGTAGGCGGACAAGGCCATCAGATAGGCAGCGGCCCTCTCCTGATAGGCTTCGTAGAGAGGGGTATCAGCCGGGACTTTCTTGACTTCGCCGCTCGTCAGGTCCACCGCCTCCACCGTTCTCGTCAAGATCGAATACGCGGCATCGAGCCTTGCCTTCTCCGCCTTCGACAGGGTGACTACGGGGCGGATCGTCTCGTTGAGGACCCGGCGATAGTAGGAATCGACCTTGCGGTCCGACGGCGCCCACCTGCCTTTCGCCGGCGGGACCGAATTGACGAGGCTCGCGAAGTCGGCCGCCCTCTCCGACTTGTTCAACTCGACGAAGCTGAAATCGAGATCGTCGGGAGCGAGGGGAATGCCGGGCAGGCAAAAGGAAACATACGACCCGCCCACCGAATCCACTTTGTTGATCGGGTCGGGACCGACGACAATGTTGTATATTTTTTCCAGCAGCGATTGGAGCAGTTGTTCGTCCGTGGCCATACCGTTATTCCCCTCAAACGGTCTCTCCTATAAGTTGCATTAGCTTTGCATCATGCAACTTATAAGTCAATGCGACGTTGGCGACCTGGCTTGTCGCGGAATCCGAAGGAGAGAAAATCTGGTCAGCGCCAAACCAGGCACTGGAAAGCCAACGGCGCCGTTCGACGGAACTCGGCGAATAAAATTCTCGGCGGCGGCGGAACCTTTTTGCCGGCTCCGCATTATCGTGCTGTCCAAAGG
>JAEYXI010000172.1 GCA_023428515.1 Pseudomonadota bacterium
GGAGCCCTGCTCGCCGATGTAGCGGACGAGGCCGGCGGGGTCGGAGAACTTCTTCTCGCGGAAATGGATGACGACGCCCTTCGGTCCGGCATCGAGCTTTTCCACGTTGGCCTGGCGGCAGAGCGCCTTGATGAAGACGATCTTGAGCAGGTGCTGGACCTCGTCGGGCAGCGGGCCGAAGCGGTCGATGAGCTCCGCACCAAACGCGTCGATCTCCTCAGTCGTCTCGAGGTCGCCAAGGCGGCGGTAGAGCGCAAGCCGAAGCTGCAGGTCGGGCACGTATCCCTCAGGGATCATGACGGCGGTGCCGACGGTGATCTGCGGCGACCACCCGCCGTCGACCGCCTCGCCCGTGTCGCGGATTTCGGCCACGGCCTCCTCCAGCATCTGCTGGTAGAGTTCGAAGCCGACTTCCTTGATGTGGCCCGACTGTTCTTCGCCCAAGAGGTTGCCGGCGCCGCGGATGTCGAGGTCGTGGCTGGCGAGCTGGAAGCCGGCGCCGAGCGTATCGAGCGACTGCAGCACCTTCAGTCGGCGGTCGGCGGTGTCGGTGAGCTTCTTGTTCGCCGGCAGCGTGAACAGCGCGTAGGCGCGCAGCTTGGAGCGGCCGACGCGGCCGCGGAGCTGGTAGAGCTGCGCCAGGCCGAACATGTCGGCGCGGTGAACAATGAGGGTGTTCGCAGTCGGGATGTCGAGGCCGGATTCGACGATTGTTGTCGAGAGCAGCACGTCGTACTGGCCGTCGTAGAAGGCGTTCATGATGTCGTCGAGTTCGCCGGGTGGCATCTGGCCATGGGCGATGGCGAATTTCAGCTCGGGCACCTGCTGCCTGAGGAAGTCGCCGATTTCGGCAAGATCGGAAATTCTCGGCACGACATAGAAGCTCTGCCCGCCACGGTAGCGCTCGCGCAGCAGTGTCTCGCGGATGACCAGCGGATCGAAGGGCGAGATGAAGGTTCTAACCGCCATGCGGTCGACCGGCGGCGTGGCGATGAGCGAGAGCTCGCGGACGCCGGTGAGCGCGAGCTGCAGCGTGCGCGGAATGGGCGTGGCTGAGAGTGTCAGCACATGCACGTCGCTCTTCAGCTCCTTCAGCCGCTCCTTGTGCTTGACGCCGAAGTGCTGCTCCTCGTCGACGATCAGGAGGCCGAGGTTCTTGAACTGGATCGAGCTGCCGAGCAGCGCATGCGTGCCGACGACGATGTCGATCGTGCCGTCGGCGAGGCCCTTCTTGGTCTCGGCCAACTCCTTGGCGCCGACGAGGCGTGAGGCCTGGCGGACGGTGATCGGCAGGCCGGCAAAGCGCTGCGAGAACGTCTTGAAATGCTGGCGCGCGAGCAGCGTGGTCGGCACGACGACGGCGACCTGCACGCCTTCCATGGCGGCGACGAAGGCGGCGCGAAGGGCGACTTCCGTCTTGCCGAAGCCGACATCGCCGCAGACGAGGCGGTCCATGGGGCGGCCGGCGGAGAGATCGTCGAGGACGGAATCGATGGCGTTCTGCTGGTCGTCCGTCTCCTCGTAGGGGAAGCGCGCGGAAAACTCGCCGTAGAGGCCGTCGGGCGGATTGAAGGCCCTTGCGCTGCGCATCTTGCGCTCGGCGGCGATGCGGATGAGTTGCCCTGCCATTTCGAGCAGGCGCTTCTTGAGCTTCGCCTTGCGCGACTGCCAGGCGCCGCCGCCCAGGCGGTCGAGCTGCGCCTCGGTCGCGTCGGAACCGTAGCGCGACAGAAGCTCGATGTTCTCGACCGGCAGATAGAGCCGGCCTTCGCCGGCATAGTGGATCTCCAGGCAGTCGTGCGGCGCGCCGGCGGCCTCGATGGTCTTCAGGCCGATGAAGCGGCCGATGCCATGGTCCGCATGGACGACGATGTCGCCGGCGGAGAGCGCTGCCGCCTCGGCGATGAAGTCGGAAGCCTTCTTGCGCTTCTTCGAACGGCGAACGAGGCGGTCACCCAAAATGTCCTGTTCGGCGACGACCGCGAGGCGATCGGTCTCGAAGCCGGCTTCCAGCGGGAGGACGGCGGCACCCGCCTGCCCTGGCTCCAGTCTCTCGACGTCGGCGAGAGTCGCGACCTGCTTGACGTTGCCGAGATTGTGTTCGGCGAGGATCTGGGTCAGGCGGTCGAGCGAGCCGTCGGTCCAGCCGGCGATGACGACGCGGCGTTTTGCGATGCGGATCGCGGCGATGTGTTTCACCGCGGCGTCGAAGACGTTGGCGTTAGGGTCGGCGCGCTCCTCGGCGAAATTCTCGCCGGCGCGGGAGCCGGCGTGAAGCACGGTGCGCGGCCCAGCGTCGGGCGTGTCGAAGGGCGTGAACTCGACGGCGAGATGATCGGCGAGCGCGGCGGTGATGTCGTCGGGCGTGAGGTAGAGCAGGCCGGGCGGCGTCGGCTTATAGGGTACGGCGTCCTTCAGCGCCGCGCTCGTCTGCTGACGGCGCGCCTCGTAGTAGTCGAAGATGAGCTTGTTGCGCTCGTCGATCGCCTCGGGTGCAAGGTGGTCGAGCACGACAGGCGCGCCGGGCAGGTAATCGAACAGCGTGTCGAGCCGCTCGTAGTAGAAGGACAGCCAGTGCTCCATGCCGGCAAAGCGGCGGCCCTCGCTGATCGCGGCGTAAAGCCCGTCGTCGCGCGACGGCGCGCCGAACGTCTCGATGTAGTTGCGGCGGAAGCGGCTGATCGTATCGGCAGTCAGCGCCACCTCGCTCATCGCCTGCAGCGTGAAGCCGGTGCGTTGGCCCGTCGTGCGCTGTGTCG
>JAEYXI010000209.1 GCA_023428515.1 Pseudomonadota bacterium
GGCTTTGTTGTTCCCGGGGGGGGCCGAGCTGGCCGCCCCGTGCGTTGACGTTGTCCCGCCAGATTTCGTGTGCCAGCTGGGCCGACCGGCTGTTGCCGGCAAGCGGCCCCGACAGCGACAGGCAATAGCCGATGCGAAGGGGTTTGGATCTGGCCATGCCTGCCTCAGCCCTGTGCGGGCGGCGTGGTCGCGAGCAGTTGGAGCTCCCAAGCGAAGGCCACGCCGCTGGCCCCGCCATGTTCGAGAACGACGCCGGAGAGGCCGGCAGCCGTCTTCTCGCGGGCCCAGTCGCGCTGCCATTCGGACGCGACCGCCATCCAGGTGATCGGCACGGCGCCGGCGGCCACCATGCGGCGCACGGCCATGTCGTGGGCTTCCTTCGAGACGCCGCCGGAGGCGTCCGTGACGATGAAGACATCGTAGCCTTCGGCCAAGGCCTGGATGGCCGGCATGGCCAGGCAGACTTCGGTCCACAGCGCGGCGAGTATCAGTTGCTTTCGGCCGCTCTTCTTCACGATCTCCGTGACGGCGGAATCCTCCCAGGTGTTGATGAAGGTCCGGTCGATCGGCTTCTGGTCCGGGAAGACATCCTGCAGGCCCTTGATGAGATAGCCGCCGCGCTCTTCCATCACCGTGGTCATGATCGTGGGAACGTCGAAGACCTTCGCCGCCTTGGCGAGGCCGACCACGTTGTTGACGATCATCATCGGCTCGTGGCTGTTCAGGTTGGCGAACTGATAGGGCTGATGGTCGATCAGGACGAGGAAGCTGTCCTCAGGACGCAAAAGGGCGTCGAGTCCGTTCTTGGCGGCCATGATAAATCCTTTTGATAATGTGACGCATCAGGCGTCCGGCGGATCGATGAGGACGTGGAGGCTCACGATGCGCCCCGCTTCGATACGGGCCACATCCGTTCCGGTTACAGCGGCCGGTCCGTCCGGCGGCCCTGCCCGCCAGCGCAGGCGAGCGAGTCCGTGGTGGCCGACGGCGGGGCCCATCGGCGAAAAGACGAAAGCGGGCGGCAGGCTGGTCAACAGGTCTTCGACCGCCTGCGTGATCGCGTCGCGGCCGGTCGCGATGCCGTCGGGCTCGTAAAGAACCGCATCCAGGGAATAGAGATCGCGGATCGCCGCGATGCGCAGGCCGGCGTCACGCTCGCCGAAAACGCGCTTGAGATTGGCCTGCAGGATGCCGTCGTAATCAGCCGCATGCGAAGTCATGGACCACCATGAAATGAGCCGGTTGGGTTGACGAGACGTGCCGTCCCGAGTTCCGGTTTTATCGCGGTGGTGTTTGGATGGCCCTGTCCGATTCTGCGATCGGCAGTCCAATCCTGCTGCGGACGGCCGTTTCAGCTTTTTAGTTCGCGCCTCCAGGCCGCAGGTGCTGCGCCGGTGAGTTTTCGGAATGTCCGCCCGAAATGAACCGCATCCGCGAAGCCCGTAGCCGCCGCGACTTCGTCGAGCGATGCCTCAGTACCGAGAAGTTGAGCCTGCGCTCGCCGGATCCTCGCATCCAGCTGCCACTGATACGGCGCCATGCCGGTGGAAGCCTTGAAGGCACGACTGAAATGCGAGGGCGACAGACCCGCCAGCTTTGCGAGATACGCGAGTTCCACCCTCTTCGGAAGGTGAGCATCCATGTAATCAATGACCCGGCGCAGGCGCCAGGACGCCAGGCCTGTGCCATCCTCTCCGCGCGACGGAGGCGGGAGTGTGAAGAGGCGCGCCGCGATGGCGGTGGTGAGACCGTCGCAATAAAGCTCGGTCGAAGGGTCGGTATCGCCGATGGCTTCGGACAGGAGCCGCACGAGCGTCCACAGTCGCTCGTCGGCAAATCGCAGCCGCGGAACACTGATCAGGTCTTCGGGGAAGGCCGTGGCCATTGTCTCGCCGAGCTTCTCGAGATCGAAACTGAGGGTAGCGTCCCTCACGAACCTCACATCGGCGGTATATCCCCACATCTCCAACCCGGCTGGCGCGAAATGCATGTGGCGGCGCATATGGCTGATCGGATTGGGCCTGTTCGGCCGAAGGCGCGGCTCGCAATGGCCGCCGATCTCCTCGAGCACCACGCTCAGCCGGGTCTCGTCGGTCTGCCTGAACTGGTGCGAGACCTGCCCAACGCAGTGGAAACGGGTCACATCGATGCGCACGCCGTTATATCCGCCTTGGAGGGCGGACACACTCACCACATTCTCGGGCAAGAGCGGGTTCTGCTGCATGGCGATCACCATTTTATTCTGAGCGGTCCGCTGCCGCCAGCTGGGTTGCGTTGCGGCCGAATCCGTCGTTGGGGCTGCCTATGCCGGCAGGTGGGAGATGTCGGACCGAGCTATTGCGCGGCTTCTGCTATCAGTTCCGCGACGGCTTCGGGCTGCGAGATCATGACGACATGCGATGCCCCCTTGATCACGATCGTGCGCTTTGAGCCGGCACGCTCAGCCATGAAGCCGAGCGCCCGAGCCGGAATGTTCTTATCGCCGTCGCCATAGACGAAGTAGGAGGGCAGCGACTTCCACGCCGGTTCGCCCGATTTTTCGGTCAGAGCGGCCTCGGTGATCGGGCGCTGGCCGGCCGCCATAAACGCGGTCGCGCCGGCCGGAACGTCGTGAGCGAACTGCTCCCGGAACTTGGCCTGGTCGATATAGAGGTCGACGCTGCCGTCGGCGAGCTTGACCGGTCGCGCGAGCGCCTCGCCGAGCGTTCCGCCGGGGAACTTGCCGGCAAGATCGGCCGCGGCCTCGCCGACGTCCGGCGCGAAAGCCGCGACATAGACCAGCGACCTGACGTTTTCGTGCCCCTTCGCCGCGTTCGAGATGACCTGGCCACCATAGGAGTGGCCGACGAGGACCACCGGCCCCGTGATGCTTGCGACGACGTCGGAAACGTACCGTGCATCTTTCGACACGCTGCGCAGCGGATTGGCGACAGCGACGGTCGTGTACCCGTCCTTGTGAAGTTCGGCGATGACGCCGTTCCAGCTCGACGAGTCTGCAAACGCGCCGTGGACGAGAACAATCGTGGGCTTGGTCGCTTGAGCGACAGAGGCACCAGACAGAAGAGCGGTCGCGACAGCAACCGTAGATGCGATCTTGGACATGAGTCTTCCTTTCAGGGACTGCCGACGCGCTCAGCCTCGGATGAGTGCCAGCGCGTCGGCGTTGAAGCGGCCGGCCTCGGTCTCGGCGGCAAGCTAAACGGATGCGTTGAGGGGTGATCTGGTCGTCGTCGCCGTGGATGATGAGCTCGGGCGCCCCGATACGCTCGAGCCTCTCGGTTTAGTCGGACTGCCCGACACCTCGGTCACTGTCGAAGAGACGGGTACCGTCGGCGGTGGTGAAGTGGCTCATTGTCATCTCCATCGGGCTCGCTTGCGGTTGGAACTGCGGTAGCGTCCGCTGTGCTTCACGTCACGAGCGGCCAGACGATGGCGCACCCGAACAGGATGAACAGCGTTCCGGTCAGTCGACGTCCCAACGCCATGTCGCCCTCGCTCGCAAAGGCACGGCGAAGCTGACGGGCGGCCAGCGCATATCCGCCGAGAACGACGAGCTTCGTCAGCACGAATGCAATCACAAGAACAGGAAGCAGACCGCAGTCGCCCTCTGCGGGAATGAACTGCGGAAAGAGTGCGGTAAAGAAAAGCACGGCCTTAGGGTTGCTGATCCCGATCCAGAAAGACTGCAGCCACAGGCCGAGGCCGGCACCTGTCATGACAATGTCGCGGCTGTCGCTGCCTTCGGAAGTGCTGTGCGAACGCAGGTAGCGAACGCCGAGCCACACCAGATAAACAGCTCCCGCAATGCGCAATGCGGTGAAGGGCACCGCATTGGCTGCAAGGAGCGCGCCGACGCCGACCGCCGAAAGCGCGGCAAGAATGATGATTGCCGCGAGATCACCGCTTAACGCCACGATGGCACGGCGCGGACCGTAGGTGATCGCGTTGTTGACCAGGAAGACCGTCGACGGGCCGGGCGTGGCGGCCTGGGCAGCGCTGATCAACACAAAGGTCATAAAAGTCGCGAGGCTCATTCTGCTCACCCGCCAGTGACGATTGCAGCGACGTCACGCCGGCTCGCCGGCTGGGACGTGGACGATGATAGGGGCGCCGGCGAACATCGGTTCGAGCGGGGCAATGAAGCGCGCGTGCGCGTCACTCTGTTCAAAGCCCTGGGTGTGAGCGGCCAGATCCCGCCACTCCACCTGGAGCAGGTAGAGGTCGGCGTCGTCCAAAGCAGGGACAAGACGGTGCCGCAAATAGCCGTCGGCGCTCATGAGCAGCGGAACGACGCGGGCGAAGGTGGCTTCGAAGGCGGATCCTGAATCCCGTTCGAGCCGAAGGAGTGCGAGTTCGGTAATAGCCATGCGATCTTTCCCGGATGGAGAAGGCGGACGGTCGAACGGGGCAACGCCGGCGATCCGCATGATGAATCAATCGGCGCGCGGGACCGGAGGCAAGGCAGCCGCCTCGCCTGACACGTCGATCACCACCTTGCCACGCACCCCCCGTGCGCCTCCGTTCTCAAGCAATGCGTGCGCCTCGGCCATGCTCGCGAGCGATAGCTGGGCGCCGAGCACGGGCTTGACGAGACCGCGCTCGACAAGGCGCGTGAGTGCGTCGAGCTTGCCCCGGTTCTGACGGGTAAAAACGAAGTGGTAGGCGGCGTTCTTGCCCCACGCTTCGATGAGGTTCTGCGGCTGCGCGACATCGACGATACTGACGACACGCCCGAAGGCCGCTAGCGCGAGCGGGCTTCGGGTGAGCGCGTCGCCGCCAATCGTGTCGAAGACGACATTCACTCCCTCGCCCCCTGTCAGCCTGGCGACCGCCTCCACATAGTCTTCGGCGGTGAAGTCGATCGCTTCGTCGGCACCGAGCGAGCGCACGAACTCGTGGTTGCGGGCGCGCGCCGTCGTGATCACCCGCGCGCCCATCGCCTTGGCGATCTGAATCGCGATCGTGCCGACGCCGCCTGCGCCGCCGTGGACAAGGATTGTCTCGCCAACCTTCAGCTGCGCGCGCTGGACCAGCGCCTCCCAGACCGTGCCGCCGACGAGCGTCAGGCTTGCCGCCTCAAGATGTGTGAGATTTCGTGGCTTGCGGCCGACGAGCGCAACGTCGGCGACATGCTGCTCGGCGTAGGAGCCGGCACCGCCAAAGATCTTCGGCGTATAATATACCTCGTCGCCGACCGCGAATTCGTGAACGTCCGATCCGATCTCGTCGACGACACCCGAGATATCGTGGCCAATGATGGCGGGCAGCGGGACATAGTCGACATAGTCGCCGCGGCGGATCTGGTAGTCGAGCGGATTGACCGAAGTTGCGTGGACCCGGACCCGCACCTGGCGCGAGCCGACCGGCGGAACCGGCACGTCACGCAGCTCGAACACCTCCGGTCCTCCGAAGCGAGGGAGAACGATAGCCTTCATGGCCTTGGTCATTGGTTTTTCCTTCTGCAGGTAAGTCGGTATTTCCTGCTCGGATCGGCAACCTCATGGCACCGCTGTGGTGTCCCTCCATTTGACATTTCACGATTGCGCCCGGTAGCGGCCGGAAACTAGGATCAGCTTCAACGAAATGCTGAAAGTGGGCCGTGGATATCGACGACATGAGGCTGTTCACGCGGATCGCTCAGCTGGGAAGTATCAGCGCGGCGGCCCGTGACCTGAGCTTGACGCCAGCCGGCGCCAGTGCACGGCTCGCGGCATTCGAGAGGCGATTGGGCGCGCGGCTTCTCCATCGAACGACGCGACAGGCGACTTTGACGGTCGACGGCCTCGCCTTCCTGCCGCATGCCGAGCACGTTCTCGACGCGGCAGATGCCGCTCGTGCGGCACTGGGGCGCGAGCAAACAGCGCCGCGCGGCACGCTCCGGGTGGCGGCCCCGGCTTCGTTCGCGCGCATGCACATCGTGCCGGGCCTGCCGGACTTCTGCACCCGCTACCCCGACCTCGCGCTCGATCTTCGTATCTCGGACAGCGTGGTCGACCTGGTCGAGGGCGCATTCGATGTCGCGGTACGTTACGCCGAACTCGGCGACTCCTCTTTCATCGCGCGACGCCTCGCGCCCGATCGGCGCGTCCTGGTCGCATCGCCCGAGTACCTCAGGCAGCGCGGACGGCCGAACACGCCCAACGATCTCGCCGAGCACACCTGCCTAGTTGTCGGTACTCTTGATCTATGGACATTTCTGGACGCGGATCGGAAACCAATCGTACGAAAAGTGACACCCGCGCTGCGCATAAATGATGGGGCGGCAGTGCGGGATGCAGCCTGCGCCGGGCTGGGCATCGCGTGGATGGCTACATGGTGTGCCGCCGATGAGCTTCGGAGCGGCGCCCTTGTGCCTGCGCTTCCCGAATTTCCGCTCGTCTCCACCCAGACCCTATGGGCGCTTTACCCCAGTTCGCGAGAGCTCGCGCCGAAAGTTCGGGCGTTCGTCGACTGGATGGTCGATCGAATAGGACCAGATCCGTACTGGGATCGCGGATTGGAAGCACTTTTCGGTCAAACCGTTTCAGGTTCGGACGTATGAATTCAGGCTCACCGGGAAATTACTCCGCGTGTTAGATGCGCGAGGAGCCGACATTAACTTCCCACCCGGAAGCAGACATATCCCCAACCCGGAGAAGAACGACTAGGCTGCCCAACGCACCTTGGCCAGATATGCCGTTTCCTCCAGTTTCCATTCAGCTGTGAGTTCGTTTTGACCGTTGGATTTATCTTATCGGGTGAGTTGGTCTAGCGCGGCTCTGCAGCCGATTTGCAAAACTCAACCTTGTTGGTGTGTCCCTCGGCAATGAACAGTCCATAGCGTGCGCCAAAAGCCACCAGAATGGCCGCAGTCCGCTCATCCTATTGGGCTGGGGTGAGATTACGTCCCGGTTCAGCGAGCAGTGGATTCTGAACCGCCCCCAGATTCCTGGACGCCTTCACTCGACATTGGGCTATCTCAGCCCCGTCGAGTTCGAGGAGCGAGCTAAATTAGCTTAACCTCGTGTCCACAGAACCGGCAGCAAGCCAATCGGCCGCCTCATCGATCTCGTGACCCCAAACGAAGCCGCAAATTTCTTCGCCGCAGCTGGGTATGGCCGGATTAAACCGAAAATGCTCTAAGCGACCGAAACAGCCGTTTCCTGTCCATCAAAGAAGTTATGGTTCAGTGCGGACTGCCGGACAATGTCCATTTCTCGAAGCTGTTCAGAGAGTGTTTTGGTCTGAGGCCCACCGACGCGCGCGAGAGGCCCGCGATACTGTCACAATCACAAAGCGAACCCTCCCACTTCCACACCTATCTCCATGACTATGTGACGAAGTTCGGCAAGTGAGGATCATGCCCACGCGGCAGCAAGCCACAATGCACCGTTCGTTCTGGCCCGTTCCATGGCTTTGCGAAGTGCTGGACATCTCCCGTCCCAGGTCCATACCTGAGCGATACGCGCCGAGCTGTGGATCCCTTTTGATACCGAAAGTGGCGTTGCCAGCCGCCGCTTTGGGTCGTTTCCGGCTCTCGAAATTCAACGGCGATATGTCCGCTTCTCGATTGAAGTCACCGAACAGCGGCCAGTCCGCTCCCGGCCTCCATAGGTGCCCCAACGCAGACTTGCGTGATCTGGGCCGTGGACTCATAAGCGCGCAGCCACAGCCGGATTGGGGCGAGCTGGGCCATCGCGAGGAAGTCTGGCCGGCTGCCGCGTTCTGGAATAGGCACAGCGCTACGCTTCGGCAGAATCCCGCTGCACCGAAGCGTGATGTTCGATGTCACGCTTTTTGCTGGCTGGGCTCACGATCAGCGCCTGCAAAACGTCGCCGCCCTCACAGGGATGTCCATCCCCCATCCAACATCAGCGCGCTGCCTGTCATCAGTGACGCAGCATCCGAGGCAAGGAACACCGCCGCC
>JAEYXI010000266.1 GCA_023428515.1 Pseudomonadota bacterium
CCCTATGGAGAGCTTCCTACGGCTTTTCGTTATCAGACCGAGAAATTCAAGACCTGCAACTGGCCGCGTTATTTTGCGCAAATCAACGCACTTAGGGTCCGAACCGTCACGCCCCGTAACATGAAAAATGCTATCATACCGCTTCCGACGTTCAGGCCGCGCGAAGAACCAGAAGAAGACCCCCTCCTCACCTCCACTCAGAGTCCACAAATACAGGAAAGTCCGCGCGCGGTTCGCATGGTCGGCCCAAGGTTCCTGCCAGACCAAAAAAGCAATTTCCGCGAAATAAGCATTCAACTAGGACGGAAAGGCAGCCTGGCAAAAACGTTCGAAACGCTGATAAAGGTGAGATAGAATCTCTCACATTTATCGCATCGCTTCCCCCAGTGGATGCTTTCCATAGGCTTGCTTCATTCAGCACATCCGGCCGGATGTGCTGAAGTTGTACGACCGGGCTTCATGCCTGCCTGCTTGGTTTCATACGGCCTGTATCATCCCGCACGATCACCCTCCCCTCACGTACGAGCGACGACCAATTTGCCCCGAGAACGGCGACAAGCTCGGCTGCCTGCGATTCGGTGATGCCGATTTCCAGAACAAGGCGACGAGCAAGCGATGCCTCGCCTTCCGATTTGCCGACTGCGTTCAACATCAAGGCTACCCCAAACTATACGCACAATGCTGAATTGCGCGCGTATCGGGATCGTGCCGGTCGCTTGCAAATGTGAATCTAAGACGTCTCCAGGAGAAAGCCCGTCAAACGCGGCGGGCGAGCAACTGCGTACGCGCTGAGGTTGCAACAGAGCCGTTACAAAGGTTCGCCGAAGCCAACATGAGGCGGATATCGAAACCGTCGAAGATCAATCTGCTTTCGCACTCTCGAGAGCTGGGGTTTCAATCCCTGGAAAGCCCGCCGTCAACGAAGCCCGCGGCGGGCTTTTCATTTTGAAGGCGGACCTCGGCAAAGCCAAGTGTCGCAATCGCCCGTTCTAGTTTGGAAAATCAGTGGCTGGGGAACCTGGATTCGAACCAGGACTAACGGAGTCAGAGTCCGTGGGTCTACCGTTAACCTATTCCCCAAAGCCGAGGCGGCGCATAGCCAGCCACATATCCCTCCGCAATCGCGGCGGACGGCTGCCTTGTAGCCATGGTCTGAAAATAGTCAAGGGTGCTCGGCCGTTCAATGCCGGATCGCGCGACATCCCCTTACGTCATCCTGTAGGTCGGTATATCCTCGAAGTCTAATGGAGGGGAGTGCCATGAAGGAATTTCTTTGGCCGCTTGGTCTGGCGCTTGCGCTGACCACAGGCGCCGCACTAGCGCAGACGGCTGCCGAGCGTGAGGCCTGCATGCCCGACTTCGAGAAATATTGCCCCGGCGTTCAACCCGGCGGTGGCCGCGTGCTCGAATGTCTGAGCAAACATCTCGACCAGCTCACTCTGCAATGCAAGGCGGTCGTCGAGGAGAATATGCCGAAGTAGTGCTTCTGGCTCGCCTCTGCCCTTCTTATTTGGCCAGACGGGCGTCGATGTAGGCGCCGGCAGACGCAATGGCTTGCCGGCCGGCGGTCAGCCGTGCCGACCACAGATGCCACGCGTGGATCATGCGCGGCCATATTTCCAGCGTGGTCGCGATGTCGGCCTCGCCGAAGCGCTCGACGATCGAGACGGCGTCGTCGAGCAACGTCTCGGCCGAGCCGACCTGTACCAGCGACGACGGCAGGCCGCTGAGGTCGGCATGGACAGGAGAGACCAGCGGATTGCGCGGGCTTTCCTCGCCGCAATAGGCGCTCGCTAGTTCCTGCAGATAGGCTCGATGGATCAGCGGATCGTCTGCATCCTTGGTGTCGATGCTAGCGCCGGTCATCTCCAGGTCGACCCAAGGCGACACCAACCAGGCGCAGGCAGGCAGTGGTCGGCCGGCGTCGCGCAGCCTGACCAATGCGGCAAGCGTCAGGCCACCGCCGGCGCTGTCGCCGCCGATCGCGATCCTGTCGGCTGCAATGCCCATCGCCAGAAGATGCTCGACCGCAGCGACGGCATCGTCGAGCGCCGCTGGAAAAGGATGCTCCGGCGCCAGCCTGTAGCCCAGTGCCAGGGTACGCACCCTCGCCGCCCTGCCCATCTCGGAAACCATGCTTCGATGGCTGCGGATCGATCCCGAGCAATACCCGCCGCCGTGAAGGAAGAGCAGGACCCGGCTCGGATCACTCCCAGGCGCAATGGACCATTCCGCCTCGCATTGCCCGATCCGGACTTGTTCGAAGTCGATGTCGGGAGCAACGCCATATGCCGACGCCACGGTGTCGATGCGCTCGCGGCGCTCTGCCCAGTTGGTCGGCCGGGGAAGCGATTTCAGAAGGGCCCTTACTTCGTCGATCTCTTCCATTTTGACGCCTATGATCTACACCTTGCTTCCCAGTAGCGCCTCGACCTCGTCCAGCCTCGGCATGGAGGGCGCAGTACCGGCCCGCGTCACCGAGATTCCGGCGACGGCGCAGGCGAAGCGCACCGCATCCGGCGGCGAGGTTCCCCGTGCCAGCGCCGCAGCCAGACCACCGTTGAAGGCATCACCTGCGCCGGTGGTCTCGACCACGGTACCTGCCTTGAAAGCGGCCACATGCTCGGACTGATCCTTGCGATGCAGCAGAGCGCCCTTCTCTCCCAGCGTTATGATCGCCGTGCCGACACCCATGGTGAGCAGTCTGTCGCCGGCGCGGCGCGCGTCGTCCACGCCTTCGACCTTGATGCCGGTCAGTTCTTCCGTCTCGGCTTCGTTGGGCGTGACGTAGTCACAGAGCGGGTAGATGCGGTCAGGCGGCCGGTTCGCCGGTGCCGGATTGAGGATTGTCGTCACGCCGGCTTCCCTAGCTATCTCAAGCGCTCGCAGGGCCGCTTCGGTCGGCTGTTCGAGCTGTGTGACGAAGACGCCGGCGGAGCGGATCAGCTCGGCGCTCGCCTCGACATCAGCGGCGGAGATCAATTCCGCCGCACCGGGGCAGACGATTATGGCGTTGTCGCCGCTCTTCTCGTCGACAAAAATGTATGCTGCCCCCGTATAGCTCTCAGGCGTCTCGATGACGACCGGCGTGACGCCCGCATCCTTCCAGCAGGCGCGCGCCATGTCGGCGAAGGGATCACGCCCGAGCCGGGTGATGAAGGAGACCTCCGCGCCGACCTTCGCCGCAGCGACCGACTGGTTGGAGCCCTTGCCGCCGGGACCGAGCTTGAAACCCGAGCCGAAGATCGTCTCGCCGATGCGCGGCGAACGGGCCGCGCGATAAGCCGTGTCGGCAACGAAGACGCCGAGGATGACGACCGGCTTTTGCGTCGCCATCGCGGATCAGCCCGCATCCGGCGGGATGACGCCTTTGCGGAAGGCGAAGCAACCGTAGAAGCGCCGCTCGCCGGTCTGGATCACGCAATAGGCCTGCTTGGCGCGCTCATAGAAAGCGTAGCGCTCGATCGAGATCATCGGCCAGGATTTGCCCTCCGCCTTGTCGATGACCTTTTGCACTTCCTTCTGGACCGGTGGCACTTCCTTGGGCTTGCCGACGATCTCCATGCGAGCAGCGGCGTCGTCGACGAAAGTGTCAAGCGGGTAGACGGAGAGGATTGCCGCGGCCACTTCCGCCGACGTCGTGTTGTCGATCCGGAGCAGCTCGCCAAGCCGCGTCTGCCGCGCGACCGAATCCGCCGGGAAGTTGGTGTCGACGATGACGAGATCGTCGCCATGCCCCATCGCGCGCAGGGCGTAGAGCACATCAGCGTTGAGGAGCGGATGGATACCTTTGAGCATTTTCGCGAATTCCTCTGGAAATGATGGGTTTGGCTCGGCGGTCAGATGCGCCGGCCGCTCTGCGGGTCGAAAAGGTGCACCTGGTCCTTGCGCGGCCTCAGATGGAGCGTGTCGCCGGGCTTGAAATCGTGGCGCTCGCGGAACAACGCCACGATCTCGCTTTCGCCGAAACGCAGCACCACGGTCGTCTCCGAGCCGGTCGGCTCGACCACCGAAATCCGTGCCGGAAGACCATCCTCTACGATCTGGAAATGCTCCGGCCGAACACCGTAAAGTACGTCCTGTCCGTCGGAGACCTGATGCCCGTCAGGCACAGGCAAAATTGCGCCGTCGACCTTTACGCCGCCGGCCTCCACCCTGCCCTTCAGCATGTTCATCGCCGGCGAGCCGATGAAGCCCGCGACGAAGGTATTCGCCGGCCTGTCAAAGAGCTCCAGCGGCGCGCCGATCTGCTCGATCCGCCCGGCCTGCATGACGACGATCTTGTCGGCCATGGTCATGGCCTCGACCTGGTCATGCGTGACGTAGACCGTCGTCGTCTTCAGGCGCTGGTGCAACTCCTTGATCTCGGTGCGCATCTGCACGCGCAGTTTGGCGTCGAGATTGGAGAGCGGCTCGTCGAACAGGAAGACCTGCGGATCGCGCACGATGGCGCGACCCATCGCGACGCGCTGGCGCTGGCCGCCGGACAGCTGGCGCGGATAGCGGGAAAGATACGGCGTGAGGTCGAGGATTTCCGCGGCCTTGCGCACGCGTTCGTCTCTCGCCGCCTTGTCTATGCCGCGCAGCTTGAGGGAGAAGGCCATGTTCTGGGCGACTGTCTTGTGCGGGTAGAGCGCGTAGCTCTGGAACACCATGGCGATGTCGCGCTTGGCCGGCGGCAGATGGTTTACCGTGCGGTCGCCAATGGCGATCGTGCCGCCTGTGACGGCCTCCAGCCCCGCAACCATCCTGAGCAACGTCGACTTGCCGCAACCCGAAGGACCGACCAGCACCACGAACTCGCCATCCGCTATGTCGACGCTGACGCCGTGCAGGATCTGCACGGCTCCGAACGCTTTCGATACATCTCGGATTTGGACCTTCGCCAATCGTCCCCCCAACGGTTATTTTTGCGTGAAGCTAGCCAACCGGGATGGCCGAGTCCATCGCCCAATCGCTGGTCGGACCAATCGCGTTGACTCCGCCCCGGCTTGCTCCATAGTGTCGGGCGCTTTCTATCGTCTTGACGTTCCGGGCTGCCGGGGGCCGGCAGGTAAAATTGCGACAATTGTCCGCCCGTCTGGTGAACACCGACGCAGGCAGGACACCGGGGGTCGATACGCGGGAATTGCCTGAACACGTTCTGGGAGGAACAACGACATGAAAGTAGGTCTCTACGAACACCTCGTTCACGCCGGGGCAACCCGTCGCGACGTGCTGAAGGGTGCGGCGAGCGCCGCTGCCTTGGCCGCAGCATCGACCGGTCCGCTCGCCGCGCTGACGCGGCCGGCGTCCGCGCAGGAAAACCTCCGCGCCGAAATCCTGAAGATCCCGGGCGTAGGCAAAGGATCGCCGACGGACGCGGACTGGCAGAAGGTCGGCGAGATGGTGCTCGGCGCGACCAAGGCGAACGTCACCGAGGGTGAATTCGCCGGTGTCGAACTCACTTTCATGGGCCTCAACAACCAGAACCTGCATAACTTTCTGTTCCGCGGTTTCCTCAAGCCGTGGGAAGCCTATACGGGTGCCAAGATCAACTGGATCGACCTCGCTCAGGCCGACTACAACGCCCGGCTGCAGCAGTCGATCGCGACCGGCACGGTCGATTTCGACATCCTCGAGATGGGCGCGCCTTTTGAGGGCGACACGGCCGGCCGCGGCCTGCTCGACGAGATGCCCGATTGGGTGGCGACGCAGATCGAGGCCGACGATCTCGTCGGCTACCTAAAGCCGCCGGTCGGCACTTGGGACGGCAAGACCTATCGCATCAACATCGACGGCGATTGCCACACCATGGCCTATCGCAAGGACTACTTCACCGACGAAACGATCAGCGCGGCGACCGGCTACAAGGAAGTGCCCGACACCTGGGAGGCGATGGGCGACTTCACGAAGAAGATCATCGGTCAGACCGATCCGCTGACGGGTCAGCCGGCCTTCGGCTTCCTCGATCCGCTGAAGTACCAGTGGGGTGGCTTCGGCTTCTACTTCTTGGCAGATCGTGCAGCCGCCTATGCGAAGCATCCGAAGCAGACGGCTTGGCTCTTCGATCCCGAGACGATGAAGCCCATGGTCAACAATCCTGCCTGGGTGCAGGCGATCCAGGACGTGCTCGACCTCGTCGCCACGCCCAACGCCTATCCCCCGGACCAGGTGAACGCCGACCCGAACGCGACGGCCTTCTCGCAGTTCCTCGCCGGCACCGGCGGCGCGCTGACCTGGTGGGGCGACGTCGGCTCCAATGCCCGCACTTCCGACACGTCGGTGGTGGGCGATGTCGTCGGGTTCAGCATCAATCCGGGCGCCACCAAGGTCTACAACTACACAACCAGCGAATGGGAGCAGCCGGTCGACGGCAAGAACTTCGCGCCGTACATGGCCTATCTCGGCTGGGGCGTCTATGTGACCTCGAACGTGTCCGGGGACGAGAAGAAGCGCAAGGCCGCCTGGTCGGCCGCTGCGCATCTCGGCGGCAAGGATATCTCGCTGTGGATGGCGGCCTATCCGTCCGGCTTCCAGCCCTACCGCAATAGCCAGTTCAACTATGATGAGTGGGAAGCTGCGGGCTACGAGCGGGCTTTCATCGAGGATTATCTCGGCTCCAATCTCGACAGCTACAACCATCCGAACGCCGCCGTGGAGCCGCGCATCCCCGGCATCTTCCAGTATTTCTCGATCTTCGAGGACGAGATAGTGAAAGGCATCGCCGGCCAGTACAAGTCGGCGCAGGAGACCGCAGACGCGATCGCGGCCGCCTGGGAGAAGATCACCGACCAGATCGGGCGCGAGAGCCAGATAAAGCTCTACAAGGCCTCTCTGGGCATGTGACGAAAAGGGATGCGCGGCAACCCTCCGCGCATCCCTTCTGACTACCCCCTCTCCGCCGTCATCCTCGGGCTTGTCCCGAGAATCTGCCGGGGTTGGCGGAACTCGCAGCGGCAGCAAACGCGGTGTCGAAGTC
>JAEYXI010000325.1 GCA_023428515.1 Pseudomonadota bacterium
CATTGAGCTTCTTCTGCAGAAGCTTGCTGAATGCGAGCGTGATCTCTTTTTCGACGGCACCATTTTTCATGGCACCGGAATCGTAACCGCCGTGGCCGGGATCGATGACGATCACCGGCTTGAACGCGCGCTGCGCCAGAACTTCCGGCGGCGTTGCAGGACGCGGCGAAGGCGGCTGCAAGGTCCCAGCGCCCAGTGAATAGGTCGGCGGCGCAATGGAGGCTTTCTGCTTCTTCGCCGGCGCGATGGAGGCCGTCATGGAGACGAACGGAGACATCTCGACCACCAGATGCTGGCTGCGTCCGTCCTTCGCCTTCTCGATGCGCGCGCCCTGCACGATCACCGGCTCGGTGACGTAGATGATGACGCGCGAGCGGTCGCTACCCGCAAGGCCGGCCTGGAACGACTTGATGAGGCCGACCGGAGCCGTCTTCGGCTGCTCGGGCAAGCGAAGTTTCGTTTCGTCGACTTGCACGACGACGCGATTGGGGTTGGACAACGAGAAGACTTCGAACTGCGCCTGCTTCGGCAGGCCGATTACGAAGCGCGTGCGTTGCGTGCTCGTCGCGGAGGATGCCACCGTCGACTGCGTGGAAGGCTCGCTCGATCCCCCGAACAGGCTTTCCGCAGCGTCGAGCAGACTTTGCGCCTGCAGCGGTTGTGACGCGCAGAGCAAGGTAAACGCAAAGATGACCCCGCGGCGGATGTGCCACGGATTGCCGTGAACCATGACGTCTGACCCCCGTCAACACGCGGTACAAATCAAGTGGCAAGGACAGTCAAGGTTGCCTGAGATGATGGCCTTTTGCAGTCCACGTTCAGGCATTGTTAGGGTTATCGCCCAACAAGCCTTAAGACTTCGCTAACGAAGTTGATGATGCAAATCTGGCCGAGAGATCAGCGCCAGCGATCGGCGGCATCCTCATCGCCCGCCCTGGACTCGACCCAGGCGCTCCCGCCGTCCGGCGTCGATTCCTTTTTCCAGAACGGCGCCCGCGTCTTAAGGTAGTCCATGAGGAACTCGGCGGCCTCGAATGCAGCACTGCGGTGCGCAGATGCGGTGATGACGAGGACGATATTGTCTCCGGCTTTCATCTCGCCGACCCGGTGCACCATCAGAGCCGCCTGCAATGGCCACCGGGCCATCGCCTCAGCCTCGATCGAGGCCATCTCCGTCTCCGTCATGCCGGGGTAGTGCTCGAGCGTCAGCGCGGCCACCTGCCGGCCGTCATCCTCGCCCCGCACCCGCCCGGTGAAGGTGACGATGGCGCCGATGTCCTTGCGCCCGCCGACCAGGCGCTCGGTCTCGGCGGTGACATCGAAATCATCGACCTGCACGCG
The DNA here is from genome assembly GCA_023428515.1 of Pseudomonadota bacterium. The sequence continues at coordinate 1,342 of JAEYXI010000325.1, forward strand.
CACCGGCACCGGTCAACCTCCCGTCACGGGCGGGAAAAAGGCGATCTCGCGGACGGCTCCGAGCGGCGTCGCAGGCTTCACATGCACCTTGTCGAGCGCCGCCCGAACGACCTGCGGGCGTGCGAACGCATCGCTGTATCCCGGTCCGCGCTGCTTCAACCAGCCGATCAGCGATTCAACGGTGGTGACCTCCTCCGGCAGCACGACGTCCTCCGACGATAGGCCGATCTTCTCACGCACCCATGCGAAATAGACGAGCCGCACGCGGCGCTTCGCGTCTGTGGCCATATGATCCTCGCTGAGCGGCGTTCACCGCTCCATGGCATGCACGATGCCAGCCTTCAGGTAGTCGTAGCCGGTCCACAGCGTCAGCAGCGCCGCGATCCACAGAATGACGATGCCGCCGGTCATGATGCCGGGCACGATCTTCTCTGCGGCCGGGCCGGCGAGCAGCACTGCCAGCGCGATCATCTGCATCGTGGTCTTCCACTAGGCGAGCTGCGTCACGTGAATTTTCACGTTCAGCTCCGCCAGGAACTCCCGCAGCCCGGACACCAGAATCTCGCGGCACAGGATGATGACGGCGGCCCAGATCGACCACCCGCCGATGGTATTGTCATGCGCCAGCATCATCAGCACCGCGCCGACCAGCAGCTTGTCGGCGATGGGATCCAGCATCCGCCCGAGCGTCGACTGCTGCTCCCAGATGCGCGCTAGATAGCCGTCCAGCCAGGCGGTCACGCTGGCGAACACGAAGAGGGCAAACGCCGACCACCGCGCCGCGTCCCCTTTGAGGAAGAACAGGCACGCGACGAGCGCCGGCACCGCCGCAATCCGCACGTACGTCAGCACGTTCGGCAGGCTCATACGCATGGATCGGGAAGGAGCAACTTGGTCCATCGGCCCTTGGTACACCATCCAGCCGACGATCCGTCAATGGCGCGCGTTGCGGAAGCGCATTCGGCCGCGAAAAAGCGATTTCAGTGGCACACCGTGGCGCCGCTGGAGCGCACTTTCATGTCGAGATGGAAATGGTCGCGGTGGGCCTCATTGGCCTCTGGCCCAAGGACGGTCGCGAACACCGTGCACGATCCGCCATGCAGCCTCTTCAGGAAGTCCGCCTCCTTGGTGTTGGCGGCGACCACTGGGCCCGGTGCGATCTTCGCATCAGGCTTCACCGAGGGGCTGTTGCCGTCCTCGCGCTTGAAGGTCGTTTTGACGACGCGGCCCTTTTCCTTGGCCTCGGCCTTTTTGCCGGCCGCCTCGATGGACGGAGACGCTTCGGCCGCAGGCGCCGGACTTGCAGCCTTGTCCTTTTCGCCGGCCTTGCCCGCCGCCTTGTCGGCAGCTTTCTTCTTGGCCGCCACGATGTCCCGCTCCGTCGGCCCCCAGGCCTTCGCGACCGAGATGGCCCGGCCGTCCGCCGTGATGAAACCGGCGATGTCGATGGCGTTGCCCGTCGCGTGCTCGCTGAGCGTCAGCTTCGGGTTATTGTAGATGTTCCGGCATGAGTACGATGACGTGCCGACAATCTTTTTGATACGCGAGCCGAGCGCCTGCTGCGCCGCCGGCTGCAGCACCTTGTCGATCCATTCCGACAGCGATGCCGCGAGCCTGCAATTCATGGTCGGCGGCGGGCTGAACTCGACCTTCTCCGCTCGTCCTATGCTCCGCAGC
>JAEYXI010000339.1 GCA_023428515.1 Pseudomonadota bacterium
AATTCGGCGGTGTCCCATTTCGTGGTTTCAAGGGGCATTATCGGTCTCCTTTGCCAAGGCCTTCGCTCTCGCGATATCTCTGCTTTGACTTGATTTGTTACCGCCACAAAGAAGCACAATGATGGTCGAGCCACGCTTGGTGAAATAGAGCCGATATCCTGGCCCGTAGTCGATGCGCAGTTCGCTGACGCCACCGCCGACCGATTTCGCGTCGCCGAAATTCCCGAGAGTAAGTCGATCGAGCTTCGCGGCAATACGCGCTCGCGCTCCGATATCTCGAAGGCCGTCAACCCAAGTCAGAAATGTGACAGTCTTCCGAACCTCGATCACCTGTGAACTATAGTTCACAGTCGTCAATCCGGCAAGCGCTCAGCTATTCGTGCCTGAGCGCCTCGATCGGATCGAGTCTGGCGCCCCGTAGCGCCGGGAAGAAGCCGAACACCATGCCGATCAGCGCCGAGAAGCCGACGGCGAGCAGGATCACCGCAGCGCTCGGCGCGAAGGGAATGGACAGTGCCGCCGAAGCCGCACCAGCCAGTGACAGCCCCAGCGCGATGCCGATCAGCCCGCCGAGAAGCGACAGCACCGTCGCCTCGACCAGGAACTGCACGAGGATGTGCCGCTCATGTGCGCCGATGGCGAGGCGGATGCCGATCTCGCGCGTACGCTCGGTGACCGAAACCAGCATGATATTCATGATGCCGATGCCGCCGACCAGCAGGCTGACGCCGGCCACCGCGCCCAGCATGCCGGTCATGGTGGTCGGCGCGCTGGTCATGGCGTCGGCGATCTGCGTCATGTCGCGGATCTCGAAATTGTCGTCGGCGCCGGGCGCGATGCGCCTGGTGTCGCGCAGGATCGTCTCGATGTCGGCCTGCACGACGGAGGTTGGCACGCCGTCGGCTGCCGCCACATAGATCGAGCCGACGTCGCGGTTGCCGGAGATGCGGCGCTGGTAGCCGAGCAGCGGCATCATCACGACATTGTCCTGGTCGAGGCCGAAGCCCGACGTGCCCTTCGATTCCAGCACGCCGATGACCTTGCAGCTCGAGCGGTTGACGCGGATCGCCTGACCGATCGGATCGCCCGAGCCGAAGAACTGGCTGCGCACCGTCTCGCCGATCACGCAGACATTGGTGCCGCCTCGTACCTCCGATTCCGTGAAGGCGCGGCCGAGCACCACGTTCCAGTCGCGTGCCACGAAGTAGTCGGAATCTGTGCCGGTCACTTCGGCCGCTATGTTCTGCGCGCCGTAGACGACGCGCACCTGCTTCTGGGCCGCGGCCGACACCGCCTTGGCGTTGGTCAGGCCATTGGCCAGCGCCGACACATCCCTGTCGTCGAGTTGCTTCGGCGTAAAGGAGGTGGAGCCGGAGCGATCGGGCCGTGCCGAGCGAACGACCAGCAGATTGCTGCCGAGCTTGGATATGTCGGTGCGCACCTTCTCGGTGGTGCCCGAGCCGATGGTGATCATGGCGATCACCGCGGCGACGCCGATCACGATACCGAGCAGTGTCAGGAAGGAGCGCAACGCGTTGCGGCGGACCGAAAGCAGCGCGAGGCGAACGGTCTCCCAGAGCATCAGGCCGCCTCCAGCTTCAGCGTGTCGGAGGCGACATGCCCGTCGAGGAAGCGGATGGTGCGCTGGGCGTAGGCCGCGATGTCGGCCTCATGCGTCACCATGACGACGGTCAGGCCGAGTTCCTCGTTGAGCCGGGTGAGCAGGTCCATGATCTCGTGGCTGCGCGCCGTGTCGAGGTTGCCGGTCGGCTCGGCGGCGACGAGCAGGGTGGGCGTCGTCACGATGGCGCGAGCGATCGCCACGCGCTGCTGCTGGCCGCCCGAGAGCTCGGCCGGCGTGTGCGTCTCGCGCCCCCTCAAGCCAACATCGGCAAGCGCCTTCATCGCCAGCTCGTGCCGCTCGGCGGATGAGACGCCGCGATAGATCAGCGGCAGCTCGACATTCTCCACCGCCGTCGTGCGAGGCAGGAGATTGTAGCCCTGGAAGACGAAGCCGATATAGAGGTTTCGAAGCGTCGCACGGCTGCCGCGGTCGAGCCGGCCCGCATCCACGTCCAGAAATCCGTAGCGGCCCGATGTCGGCGTATCGAGGCAGCCGATGATGTTCATGGCGGTCGACTTGCCTGAGCCCGACGGCCCCATGATGGCGACGAACTCGCCGCGTTGGATAGAGAGATCGATGCCGGCGAGCGCGTGCACCTTGGCCTCGCCATGGCCGTAGGTCTTCCAGACCTTGTCGAAGGCGATCAGCGGGCGCATCGCGGGATCAGCTCCGCGCCTGCCGGATGGCGGTGATCACCTGGTCTCCCTCGGCCAGCCCTTCGACGATCTCCATGCTTTCGCCGTCGGTCGCGCCGGTCTTGACCTCTACGGCCTGGGGCGCGCCGTCCTTCAATACATAGAGCGTGCGCATGCCTGTTACGCCGCCCGCCTGGCGATCGCTGCCGCGACGGCCCATGCGCATGCGCGGCATGAAGAGATCGCGCAGGCTGAAGCCGCGGCGTTCGCCTGCCGCCGGCGGGCTGAAGCGAAAGGCCGCGGCCGGAACCGTCATCACGCCCTTCGCTTCGCGGGTGACGACGGCGACGGTCGCCGTCATGCCGGGCCGCAGAAGCAACTCGCTGTTGTCGACGTCGAGGCGCGCATTGTAGGTCACCACGCCCTCCGTGGTGACGGAGGCGAAGGCGATGTCGCGGATATCGGCGTCGAAGCTGCGCTCGGGGAAGGCGTCGACGGTGAAGCGCGCGGTCTGCCCAGGCTTCACGCCGCCTATGTCGGCCTCGTCGATCGCGGCCTTGAGTTCCATGTTCTCGAGATTGGCTGCCAGCACGAAAAGCACCGGCGCCTGCATGGAGGAAGCAACTGTCTGGCCGGGGTTCACCGAGCGGGTCAGCACGATGCCGTCGATCGGCGCGTAGATCTTGCTCTTCACGAGATCGGCCTGCTGCTGCTTCAGCTCGGCCTCGGCGATGGCGAGGTTCGCTTCCGCCATGGCGACGTTGGCGTCGGCGCGGTCGCGCGCGGCGGTCGCCGTGTCGAGCGCCTGCTCCGACGTCATGCCGCGCTTCAAGAGCTGTTCAGCGCGAGTGAAGGCCTGCCTGGTCTCGGTGAGCGTCGTCTTCGATTCCAGCACCTTGGCCTCGGCTGACTTCACCGAGGCCTCAGCGCGTTCGATCTGCGCAGACAGCCTGGTCGTGTCGAGTTCGGCCAGAACCTCGCCCTCTTTGACGCGCTGGTTCTCCTCGACGGCCACCGAGCGCACGACGCCGGACAACTCGCTGGAGATATCGACCTGGATCAAGGGCTGCAGCGTGCCGGTGGCGGAGACCTCGACCGTGATGTCGCCGATCTCGGCAGGCGCCGTCACATAGCTGACCTCAGGCGTGGAGCCACCGAACTGCCAGTAACCGATGCCGGCCACGGCGATCGCTGCGGCGGCCAGCGCGTAAAGCCAGCCCTTGCCGCGCCTGGCGCGCGCGCCGGCAGAGCCGAGCCCCAACGCTTCCTGCGCCGAGGGCACGGCTTCGGCGTCGGGCCTGCCCAGCGGCCGCCCGTCTTTCTCAGTGTCCGGCCGGTTCCGGTCCCGGTCGACGATCTGGTCCATTGCGGACCCCTATGGTTCAGAATATCCCTTCGACGGAAGAGGTCGTGCCGAATGGCTGCAATTACAAGTTAAATTTCGCTCATGTTTCTTTCGAGGCGAGCCGCAAACCCATGAAATCGCGTAAATATTTCGTCTACGACGTCTTTACCGACACAGCGCTGTCGGGCAACCCGCTGGGCGTCGTTGTCGACTGCGAGGGGCTGGATAGTGCCGCCATGCAGGCGATTGCGCGCGAATTCAACCTGTCGGAATCGGTGTTCCTGCTGCCGCCCGACAATCCACGCCATCGCGCGCGCGTCCGCATCTTCACGCCCGACTACGAAATGCCTTTCGCTGGCCATCCTACGGTCGGATCGGCGATCGCGCTGGCCGAACAGTCGGATGACGATGGCACCGCTGGCATGTTCGTCCTGGAGGAGAACATCGGCCCGGTGCGTTGCGCCGTGACGAAGGGCAGGGGCGCCACCTTTGCCGAGTTCGACCTGCCGAAGCTGCCGGAGCAACTTCCTCTCTCCGCCGATACTGCCGCGCTTGGCGCCGCACTCGGGCTGTCCGCGCATGAGATCGGCTTCGAGAACCATCGCCCTGGCCTGTGGTCGGCCGGCGTGCCCTACGTGACCGTGCCGGTCGCCAGCCTCCATGCCGCCGCCCGCATCCTCTACGACAACAATGCCTGGATGGAACTCGCGCCTTCGAAAGGCGAGAGGATCGTTGCCTCGGCCTATGTCTATTGCCGGGATACGATAAACCACGACAGCGCCTTCCATGCGCGCATGTTCGTGCCGGGCAATCCATCTTACGAAGACCCTGCGACAGGCTCGGCGGCGGCGGCGTTCGCCGG
>JAEYXI010000394.1 GCA_023428515.1 Pseudomonadota bacterium
CTGCTCCTTCAGCATCCCGATGATCTGTTCCTCTGTGAACCGTGAGGCTCGCATCGTCCGTCTCCGTGATCGACGGACTCTACCTAAATCTGGAGGAGGATCAGGGGCTCAGGTCACGCGTCCGTCCCCAACTCCCGCCCCGATGACCGTCACCGACGACTGGCCGGAATACATTCCGGTGACAGAGGCGGAGATTGCTGTCTTCGAGGCGTGGTTCGGGGATATTCTGGAGGAACTGATCCAATGGGAATGACCGCCTGACACGAAAGGCTCCGCCATGACCGCTCCGCTGCGTGCCGCTTTGTACCTGAGGGTCTCCACAGCCCGGCAAGCCGAGCACGATGTCTCAATCCCTGATCAGCGCCGGCAGGGCGAGGCCTATTGCCAGGCGCGCGGGTATCAGCTGGTCGAGACCTATGTCGAGCCAGGAGCCTCAGCGACCAATGACCGACGGCCCGAATTTCAGCGGATGATCGAGGCGGGCACGCTGAAGCCGGCGCCGTTCGATGTGGTCGTCGTGCACAGCTTCTCCCGCTTCTTCCGCGATCACTTCGAGTTGGAATTCTATGTCCGCAAACTCGCCCGCAACGGCGTGCGGCTGGTGTCGATCACTCAGGAGATGGGCGACGATCCGATGCACGTCATGATGCGTCAGATCATGGCGCTGTTCGACGAGTACCAGTCGAAGGAGAACGCCAAGCACGTCCTGCGGGCGCAGAAGGAGAATGCCCGGCAGGGCTTCTGGAATGGCGCCCGCCCGCCGATCGGCTATCGCGTGGTCGAGGCCGAGCAGCGCGGCGCCAAAGTAAAGAAGAAGCTGGAGATCGATCCGCTGCACGCCGACACGGTGCGGCTGATCTTCGATCTGGCCCTCAATGGCGATGGCCGTTCCGGTCCGATGGGCGTGAAGGCGATCGTCAGCCATCTCAACCGCAACCGGATCTACACCCGCGAGGGTGGACGCTGGGGCATTGGTCAGCTTCACCGGGTGCTGACCCGCCGCACCTATGTCGGCGAGCACCAGTTCAACAGCCGCTCCAAGAGCAAGCAGAAGAAGCCCGAGAGTGAGGTGGTGGTGGTCGCCGTGCCGCCGCTCATCGACACGAAGGTCTTCGACGCCGTGCAGGAGCAGCTTCAGGCACGTAATCCCAAGATCGTCCCGCCGCGCGTGGTGAGCGGCCCGACGCTGCTCACCGGCATCTGCTATTGCGCTCAGTGTGGCGGGGCGATGACCATCCGCACCGGCAAGAGCGGGCGCTACCGCTACTATGCATGTTCAATCAAGGCTCGGCAGGGCGAGACGGGCTGCAGCGGCCGCGCCATCCCCATGGAGACACTCGACACGCTTGTGGCGAGCCACATCGAGCAGCGCCTTCTTCAGCCGGAGAGGCTACAGGAAATCCTCGCCTCCATGCTCACGCACCGCCAGGAGCGGCTTGAACGCCGCCGCGAGCACATCGCCGAGCTTAACAAGCGCGGGACAGAGGCGGATCATCGGCTGCGCCGACTCTATGACGCCATCGAATCAGGTGTGGCCGACATCACCGATCCAGCGCTGAAGGAGCGGATCGACGGACTGAAGGCGATCCGTGACCAAGCCCAAACCGATGCTACCCGCGCGCAAACCTCTCTCGCGACCTCGGGCGAGGACGCAGTCACGCCCGCCATGGTGGCGCGCTTCGCCGACATTGCCCGCAAGCGCATGCGCATCGAAGGCGGCGGCTACAGGCGCGATCATTTGCGCGCCTTAGCTCAGCGCGTGGAAGTCGGAGCCAAGGAAGTCCGCATCATCGGATCGAAGGGAGACTTGTTCCGAACGCTGGCTGCCGTCTCAGGAGGGAAAACGGCTACGCTCGGCGTGCCCAGTTTGGGACTGAAATGGCGGAGACGGAGGGAGTCTAATCCAACCGCACATAAAGCCCGCATGAACGCTAGAAACCATTGGTATCATTGACGCATTTCCCTTATCTTTTCCCACAATTCTTCCCACAATGGAGAAAGTGAGATGGCTAAGGGTCCGCGACATCTGATCGTGAAGAGTGGCCGCTTCTATGCCCGCCTTCGGGTTCCTGATGCCGTCCGGCCCTTCCTCGGCAAGCGCGAGTTCATCACCCCGCTAGGCCCGGATCGCAAGACCGCGCTGGATGCCCTGCCGGCCGCAGTCGCCGCAATGAAAGCCGAGATCGCCGCCGCAGAGCGTCAGCTCGCCAAGCCGAGGCCGGACTATCGCCCTGCCCTCTCGCCGCGCCGGCAGATGGCACCCGCTGAGATCGCGCACGATCACCTCACCCGGCAGCTCGCCTTTGACAGCGCCATCCGCGACACCGGCCACGAAGCCATTACGCTTGGCTTCCCGGATGAGGACTATGTTCGGCAGCTTCGGGAGCTTGTCGCCGGCCGGATCATTGATCCCCTGCCCGGCCCTATCGCGGCAGCGCTGGACAACGCCCGCGAGCGCGGCAACCTCACCAACGAACCCGCCACCATCCGCTTGCTGGCACGGTCGGAACTTCTGGTGCTGGAAACCGGCATGCACCGGGACGAAGGCGAACCCGATCCGGCCATCCCGGCGGAACTGATACCGGCACCGCGCGAGGCCACACCGGCGCAGCATGCGCGCATCATCGGCCGGGACAGCACCAAGACCCTTTCCGAGCTGCTTCCCCGGTTCGCCAGCGAGAAGAACGCCCGGCCCGGCACGGCGAATGAGTATGCCGTCGCCGTCCGCATGTTCGAGGAATTCCTTAGCGAGCCAAAGCCCGCCTTCGAGATCACGCGCCAGACCATCATTGACTACAAGAACGCCCTGACGGAAACGCCATCCAACTACACCATGCGCTTCCCGGGGATGACGCTGCCGGAGGCCATCAAGGCAAACAAGGCCCGCAAGCAACCATTCCCGCCCCTCAACGCCACGACCATTTCCGACAAATGGCTGGCGCGGCTGCATTCGTTGTTCGCGTGGTGCGTGGCGAACGCGATTATGCCGGACAACCCGGCCGCTGGCGTGAAGGTGGACCGCGCCAAGGGAGCGACCAAGCCCGCCCGCGTGCCGTTCACGCCGACGGACCTGACGAAGATATTCGGCACGCGAGTGGCGGACCCGGAGAAGCATTGGATGATGCTGATCGCGCTCTTCACCGGAATGCGCGCCAGCGAGATTGCCCAGCTCAAGCTGGATTCCATCCGGCACGAGCGCGCGGTGCTGGTGTTCGCTATTGAGGAAGAGGTGAAGAACGCGGGTTCCCGGCGGATTGTCCCGGTCCATAGCACCTTGCTTGCGTTGGGGCTGGAAAAGCGCATCGCTGAATTGCGGCAGGCCGGCGAAGAGCGGCTTTTCCCGAAGTGGTTCGCACAAGGCCAGAAGCTCATGGTGTCGAGCAGCCGGACGGTCAACCAGCCATACGCAAACTTCCTGCCCCGTTGGTTCATCCGGACCTACCTGCCTGACGTGAAGGTTCCGGCCGAAGGGCGCGTCTTCCATTCCTTCCGGCACACGCTGAAGTCCGCCCTTGCCCGCGCTGGCGTCCCTCGCTCCATAAGTGACGAGATCACCGGCCATGACGACGAGTCTTCAGGCGCCGGCTACATTCACGATAGCGCCGTCGAAGCGATGAGCGAGGCACTGGAAAAGGTCATCTTCGACGGTTTCAAATCGGAAAATATGATCTAACTCTCATTTCAATCGTTTTTTCTGTTGTATCGCGATTCGACGTATGAGATTCTCCGATCCAAGTTGAACTTGGATCGGATAACGTTGTGCTGCGTGGCGCGTTCAATCTCATAAAGAAGTCGGTCGGCCTCCCCGGCGAACAGAAGGCCCTTTCCCTTTCCGATCCTGATATCGGCAGCATCTTCGGCTATGTGCCGACCGCGTCGGGTGTCTCGGTTACTGCCGACACCGCCCTTCGCGTGCCGGCCGTGCTTCAGGCGGTGCGCCTTATCGCGGAAGCTATCGGCACCACGTCGTGCAAGCTCTACGTCAACATTGACGACAGCAAGGAAACCGCGAAGGACCATCGCGCTTACAAGCTGGTGCATGACCGGGCTAACGGCTGGACTTCCGCCGGCCAGCTCCGCACCGAGCTTACCTTTGACGCCATGCTGCACGGCGCCGGGTATGCGCATGTCCGGCGCCTGTCCGATGGCACCCCGTATGAAATCCACCGCCTGAAGCCCGGCAGCGTGCAGCGTCGCACCGAGGAAGACGGCGAGCCCTATTTCGTCGTCACCACGAAGGACCGCCGGCAGGTAGTGCTGCCCTACACCGATGTGATCTACGTGCCCGGCTTCGTGGGCGGATCGCTGGCTAGCCTTGGCCGCGAGGCCATCGCAGTGGCCATGAATCTGGAAAAGCACGCCGCAGAGTTCTTCGGCAGCGGCGCGCGCCCGGCAATAGCTATCAAAGTCGCGAAGGCGACGGATGAGAAGGTCGGCGCAGCCGTCACCGCAAACACCAAGAAGGCCTTCAAGAAGGCAATGGAAGAGGACCGCGTCGTCGTCCATGAAAACAGCACGGACATCAACGTTCTGACGATGACGAGTTCGGACGCTCAGTTCCTCGAAAACCGCCGCTTCCAGACCGAAGAGATTGCCCGCGTCTTCGGCGTGCCGCCGACCATGCTCTTCGACCTTGAGCGCGGCACATGGTCCAACACCGAGGAAATGGCGCGAAACTTCCGGCAGAGTTGCTTGCAGGGTTGGTTTGAGCGTTGGGCGTTTGCCTATGCCACGACCCTTCTGACGGAAGACGAGCGGGAAACGCACTACGTCGAATTCATCCCCGACGACATGCAGAACACCGACGTTGCGGCGCGCACCGACACCCTCACCAAGCTGATCGCCGCCCGCGTCATGACGCCGAATGAGGCGCGCGGGAAGCTCAACATGCCCGCCCTTCCCGGTGGTGACGAGCTGGCGAACCCGCACATCACCCCGGCGCCGGCCGCTGCCCAGCCGGCCGATAAGGAACCCAACGAATGAACGACGAGCGGCTTTTCATCATCCTCAATGCCAACGCGGATGAATTCGAGCGCGCCTTGCAGGAGGATTTCAAGCCCGCCCTCTGCAACGCCATCAACGGCGTTCTGAGCGAGTTCATGGAACGGCTCGGCACCTTCATCACGGCGCAGGAACGCACGGCGGGCGAGATCATTCGTGCCGCTGATGAGGCCGCGAAGTGAAGCCCGTCACCCTCTTCGTTGGCGACGGCGAGCGCCCGCTCGCCCTCACCTCGCCCATGGTCCGCGAAGTCGAGCGCAAGCTCGGCAGCGGCATCGGCGCCATCCTCGCCCGTTTCCAGTCGCAGACCTTCGGCTTTGACGACGTGCGCGAGATCATCCGTTGCGCCCTGATCGGCGGCGGCATGGCCCCGCGTGCCGCCGATCACCTCGCCGCGACCTACATTGACGAGCGCCCGCTCGCGGGTAGCACCGAGATCGCCCTCGCCGTGCTCATGGTCCGGTTCTTCGGCGCCGACGAAGAGCCCGCCCTGACGCCGGCTGAACGCGGCATTTGGCTGAACCCCAACGAAGGGCCGGCGCCTGACGCTCCCCTGCATGATCGTGTCACGGCAGCGTTCGCTGCCCATGAAGCTCGCGAGGCCGGCAATGTCTGACCGTATCGAGCTGAAGGCCGATCTTTCCTTTGACGAAGCCGGCACCATCACCGGCATTGCGTGGCCCTTCGGCATCCCTGACAGCGTGGGCGACGTGATCGTGAAAGGCGCCATGCGCCTGCCGTCCGCGCTGCCGATCCTGAACGAGCACGACCAGCGGCAGGTTGTCGGCACGTGGGAGTCCGTCACCGAGACCGATACCGGCATCGAGGTAAAGGGCCGGCTCTTTATTGAAGGCGTCGCCCCGGCCCGCGCCATTCGCGAGCAAATCCGCAAAGGCGTCTCCGGCGGCTTGTCCATCGGCTTCAGCCACAACGGCTTTGAGCGCCTGCCCTCCGGTGGCCGGAAGTTCACCGACATCACCCTTACCGAAATCAGCATTTGCCGCCGGCCGATCCATCGCGCCGCCGGCATCACCGAAGTGAAATCCGAACCCCAGGACTCCAAGGACACCCACATGGAAAACGACGTGCAGAACGAAACGGAAACGAAGGCGCTGAACGACAACCTCGCCGCGCTCGCCGCTGAAGTGGCGAAGGGCAAGAAGCGTATCGAGGCGCTGGAAGCCAAGGGCAACCGCCTGCCGGTTGGCGAGCCGGCCAATGATGACACCGAAACCAAGGCATTCGAGGCGCTTCTGCGCCATGGCGAAAAGCGGCTCGCGGACACCGAGACGAAGGCCCTTGTGGTCGCGAACGACGGTTCGGCCGGCTACCTCGCCCCCAGCGAATACGGTGCCGAGATCATCAAGAAGCTGGTGGAGTGGTCGCCCATTCGCCAGTATGCCCGCATCGTCACCATCGGCGCCCGCGAGATCAAGTATCCGCGCAAGGTGTCTGGCGCCACTGCCCTGTGGACCGATGAGGGCGCGGAATCTGCCGAGTCCACCATGGTCTTCGAGCAGGTGACGATTGCGCCGCACCAGCTCACGACCTTCACCGACATTTCCACCCAGCTTCTGGAAGATACCGCTTACGATCTTCGCGGCGAGCTGATCGCGGACTATGCCGAGGCGTTCGGCAAGGCGGAAGCCGTCGCCTTCGTGTCCGGCAATGGCACCGGCAAGCCGAAGGGGCTGCTTGCGGCTGCCGGCATTGCCGAGGTGAAGACGGGCGCCGCTGCCACCCTCGGCACCGATCCTGCCGCGACCATCATCGGCATGTTCCATTCGCTGCCGGGCGTTCATGCGCAGAACGCCGTTTGGCTCATGAACCGGAAGACGCTTGGCGCCCTTCGCACTCTGAAGGACGCCACCGGCCGCTTCATCATGCTCGACCCGATCACGTCCGGCGGTGCGACCACGCTGCTTGGTCGCCCCATCGTGGAAGCCGTGGATATGCCGGACGTGGCGGCTGGCGCGTTCCCGATCATGTTCGGTGACCTTCAGGGCTACCGGATCGTGAACCGCACGGACCTGAACGTGCTTCCCGATCCCTACAGCCTCGCGACGAAGAGTCAGGTGCGTTTCCATGCCCGTGCCCGTGTCGGCGCGGACCTGACGCACCCCGACCGCTTCGTGAAGCTGAAGGTCGCGGCGTAAGCCCATGGCCACGCCGCTCGCATATGAGGAATGGGAGATCGCGCACGGCGGCTATGCCGTGCGTCTCCGCCCCTCTTTGCGGGCGGCAGCTCGCCTTGAGCGCCTGCATGACGGCTTCACCGCCCTGCACCAGCACCTTGTCGAGTTCGACACCGCGACCGTTGCCGCGATCATCCGGCAGTCGGCTACAGACCCGAATGAGGCTCGCGCCTTCCTGCGCCACCTCGACACCCTGCCGCTCGCCACCGTGTCCGCAATCGCCCTGGCACCGCTGCACCAGCTTATCGGCGCCCTCACTCCGGCCGGCGACCCCGACGCCAAGCCGAACCCCAGCGCCCGGCCTATGTCGTGGCCTGCCCTCTATGCCCAGCTCTTCAGCTACGGCACCGGCTGGCTTGGCTGGACGGCAGAAGCGACGTGGAACGCCACGCCTTCCGAAATCCTGAGTGCCTTCGCCGGCCATATGGACCGCCTGCACGCCATCCACGGATCGGGCAAGGCGGACAAAGGCGAAGCGTCGGAACCCTACACCGAAGAGCGCCTTGCCGAGCTGATCGACAGCGGCGGCACCGATCCCGCCTTTGACCGCGCCGGCCTCAAAGCCCTGAAGGCGCGCATTGCGAGTGGCGGATAATGTCGCGCCGCCCGCCCCACCTTTGCGCCTGTGGCGCCCATGTCATCCCGCACGGCGAGCTTTGCCAGTGTCAGGCGAAGGCACGCCGCGAGCGTAACGCCCGGCACGACGCCACGCGTGCGACGGCATCCGGGCGCGGATACAACCGCCAATGGCGTAAGGACCGCTTGGCCTTCCTGCGTATGCACCCGACCTGCGCCCTCTGTGCCCAGCCTGCAACCGTCGTGGATCACGTCATCCCGCACCGTGGCGATAGCGCGCTCTTCGACAACACCGCGAACTGGCAGGCCCTTTGTGCCCCCTGCCACAACAGCGTGAAGCAGCGCCTTGAGCGGAGGCCGCGCCGGTGACGCCTAACACCAAGCTCGCGCTGGACGGCACCGAACAAACCATCACCGAATGGGCACTCGACTACGGCCTGACGCCTGAAATCATCATCGCCCGCATCGCGCGCGGCACAGGCAACGAAGCTGCAATCACCACGCCGATGCGCACCGGCCATGCTGGCCAGAAGCTGCCGATCTTCCATGTCAGGCAGAAGGCGCGGGATGGCAGGGCCGCGACGCCGATCACCGTCAACGGCGTGACGCGAACCCGGCGCGAATGGGCTGACGCCCTCGGCATTTCCTACAGAGCTTTCATCCAGCGCGTCGCACGCCACGGCCCCGCCAACGCGGTTGAACGCGCCTTAGCCAAGCGCCAAAGAGCAATCAAGCAAGGTCAGACACCGGGGGTAGTCAACAACTTTGCGCAAGTATTGGGGACCGGCGCGGGGAGCACCGCGCAAGACACGACGAATATAGATTTTCACAAGGATACCGAGAATGCCGACTGTAACGGTTGACCTTGCCAAGGCGCATATGAACCTCGATCACGACGCCGACAATGCACTGATCGAGCTTTATATCGAGGCGGCAGAACAGTTTCTTGCCAACCACATCGGGAAACACCCTTCCGCTTTCGCGCCGGTGCCGGCTGATCTTCGCCTAGCCGTTGTGCGCCTTGTGGCCTTCTACTACAGCAACCGCGAGTCCGCTTTCTCCGGTTCCGCGATGCAGATCGCGCCCTTCAGCGTCATTTCCACGGCCGAAAACTACCGCGTCAGTCACTTCGGCATGCCCGTAGAGGAAGCCGTTGATGACTTCTAAGCGCGACGACGGCCTCGCGAAGACACTCGCCGCCTTCGACCGGCTGAAGAAGGAGCCGGCAGAGGCCATGATGAAAGCCGTGATGAAGTCGGCACAGGAGGTAGCGGCGCATGCGAAAGCTCTCGCTCCCGTCGAATCTGGTGCCCTTCGCGATTCAATCACCGTGACGCCGCCCGGTGGAACCGCGCCGGCCTATCCGTTGCCCGGTGGCGCCATTGAACGGCACACTGCCCAGCCTTTCGAGGTGCTCGTTACCGCTGGTGACGCGGCAACGCCTTATGCCCACTACATCCACGACGGCACTAAGGAGATCGAGGCAAATCCCTTTCTGCGCCGGGCATTCCGACTGCTAGTCCAGCGCGCTTTCCGACGGATCGACCGCGCCGGGAAGAAGGCCGCTAAAATGTCGTGGGAGGGCTAAGTGATCGAGCCGACCCGCGCCCTTCAGGCGACCATTCAAGCCGCCCTTGTCGCCTCGCCGGCCGTCGCCGCGCTGGTGCCGGCGGATCGCATCCATGCCGGCAGCACCCGGCCGGATGAGCTGCCGTGCATCCGCATCTCCGATGGCGATTGCGTCATGCTTGGCCGCGCCTCCGGCGGACAGTTCGTCGCCAGCGTGGCGCTGGACCTTCATATCTGGACGATGGCCGGCGCCATGGATGAGGCGAAAACCATCGGCGCGGCGGTTGCTCGTGTGCTGATGGATTGGCCGCATGCGGAAGACTTCATCCTCTGCAACTTCAAGCACGTCAGCACCGTGTGGCCGCGCGACCCGAAGAGCGACTTCGGGCACGGCGTGCTGAGCGTAGAAGCCGTGATCCAGTGGAGGCTTTGATGCAGGCCGGGAAGTTGGACCGCCTTATCACCATCGAGCGCGCCACCAAGAGCGCAGGCGTCTACCCCACAACGGAATGGGGCGTGATCGCCTCGCCGCGTGCCCAGCTCGTGCGCGTCGCAGATAGTGAGTTCGCCACCGGTTTCGGAGAGGCGACGGCCGGCGAGATCGTGTTTCGCATCCGCTGGCGCGACGGCATCACGACCGCCGACCGCATCGCCTATGGCGGCAAGCGCTACGACATCAAGGAGATTGCCGAGATCGGCCGGCGCCGTGGCCTCGAATTGCGGGCGGTGGCGACGACATGACCCACCTTCGCGGGGTTAAGCCCGCCCTCTCCCCGGATCGCGAACCGCTCGCCAAGGCGCCATCGGCACCGAAATGGATGACGCCAGAGGCGCGTGCCGAGTGGAAGCGGATCATGCCACGGCTGATTAGTGACCGGATCATCACCACGGCGGACCTGACAGGCGTTGAAAACTACTGCGTTGCCGTTGGCCGCGTCCGCGAGATCGAGCGGCTTTTCAGCACCTCCGGCACCTTGGATAAGGGGCTTTTCGGCATGCAGAACCGCGCCATGCAGACGGCCCGGCAGCTCGCCGCCGAATATGGCCTCTCGCCCGTCTCGCGTGCCCGTGTCGGCAGCGGCGCCGCCCCGGACGATGACGACGACAACCCGCTGAAGGTGTGTTGATGGCCAGCACCTTCCCGACATGGGTTTTCGACAACAGCGAGATTCCCGACCCGCTTGGCCACGGCGAGCGGGCGGTTGAGTTCCTGCGCCGGCTGAAGCATCCCCTTAGCACCGAACCGGGCTTTCGGTTCCAGCTCCCGAGGTGGCTGGAGCGCATCGTGCGCCGCATCTATGGCCCGCGCGACGCTGACGGCGAGCGCATCGTGCGCGAAGTCTTCCTTTTCCTGCCGCGCGGGAACCGGAAGACCAGCATTGCGGCGGCTCTGGCGCTTCTGCACCTCTTGGGGCCGGAGCGTGTGCCCGGTGGCCAGATCATTTTCGCCGCCTCCGACCGCGAACAGGCCGGCATCGGGTTCCGCGAAGCCGCCGGCATCGTGGAAATGGACGCGCGCCTTGAAGGCGTCACGCGCGTCTATGAGCCGCAAACTGGCGTTCGGACGATCAAGAGCAGGCTGGACGGCTCGACCCTCAAGGCTGTTTCCTCCGATGGCAAAGCGCAGCACGGCACCACGCCGACCTTTGTGCTCGCGGATGAAATCCACCAATGGCCGCGCCGCGACCTTTGGGAGGCTCTTCAGTCCGGCATGGCGAAGCGCAGGGGCGGCTTGACGGTTGTCGCCACCACGGCCGGCCGTGGCAGTGAGGGCTTGGCGGCAGAGCGCTACGGCTATGCCCGCAAGGTGGCCCTTGGCGAGATCGAGAATCCCGCCTTCCTGCCGATCATGTTCGAGATCGACCGGGAAGAGGATTGGCAGGATGAAGCCATTTGGCACCGCTACAATCCCGGCCTCGCCCTCGGCTTCCAAGACATCAAGAAACTGCGCTCTGATGCCGAAGAGGCGCGGGCGAACCCCGCAAAAGCCTATGAGTTTCAGCAATACCATCTGAATCGCTGGTTCGGGAACAGCCGCGATCCCCTGTTCGATATGGGCACCTATGATGCCGGCCGCGTTCCTTCGGTGGACCTGACGGATGAGGCTAGCCGTGAAGACTTCCTGACGGACCTTGAGGCGCTGCCCTGCTTCCTCGGCGTGGACATGAGCGTGAACGGCGACCTTACCGCCGTCGTCGGCGCGTGGCGCCATCCCGACGGGACGATCACCGCACACCCTTGGTTCTTTGTGCCTGGCGATGAGCTTCGCGAGCGCGGCATGCGCGACGGCGTGCCCTATGAGCAATGGCGCGACGAAGGGCTGATCATCGCCATTGATGGCCCCGTCATCATGCCGGAAGCCGTCGAAGAGCATATCCGCGAGCTTTGCGGGCGCTTCGACGTGCGCGAGATCGCGTTCGATCCGCACCTTGCGCGGATGACCATGCAGCGCCTCTATGACGATGGCCTCCCGACCGCGGAAATGCGGCAGGGTCCGCTCACCATGGGGCCGGCCATCGGCACCCTTGAGCGAACCGTGAACGGGCGGATGCTGCGCCATGCCGGGCACCCGGTGCTGCGCCATCATTTCGATTGCGTCGTCGCCAGCCGGAACGACACCGGCCTCGTGCGCATGCACAAGGGCAAGAAGTCCGACCGTATCGACGGCGCCGTCGCGTGCGCCATGGCGGTAGCCCGCGCCGCCATGAACGACAACCGGCCCTCACTTCTGGAACTTGATCCCGACGAATTCGACCGCCTGCACGCGGAAGCCGCCGCAGCGGCGGCATAAGGAGACTTCACCATGGCCGAAGGCCAGCAGCTTCTCGTTACCCTCGCCGCCCGCGTCGACAAATACGAGCGCGACATTGCCCGCGCTCGTGATCGCACGCGCACCAACTTCCGCGCCATGGAAAAGCAGGCGCAGACCACGGCGCAGAAGATGCAGAAGGCCATGGCCGGCGCGATGGCCAATGTCGGCACGGCAGCGCGCGGCCGCATCGGCATGTTCGACGCGGCCCTCGCCGGCGGCGTGTCGCTCTCGGCAATCGCGGCAGCGGCGAAGGAATACACCAATCTGCAGAACGCCCTGCGTGTCACCGGCCTTGAGGGTGCCGAGCTGGACGCCACCATGTCGCGGCTCTTTCAGATCGCCAATCGGCAGGGTGCCGCCGTCGCGCCGCTTGTCGGGCTCTACTCCAAGCTCTCGCTGGCGCAGAACGAGCTTGGCATTTCCAGCGCCCAGCTTGAGACCTTCACCGAGGGCATTGCAGTAGCGCTTCGCGCCGGCAGCGTGTCCGCAGCGGATGCGGCCGGCCCGCTGCTTCAGCTCTCGCAGGCGCTTGGTGGTGGCACCGTCCGCGCCGAAGAGTTCAACAGCATGTTGGAAGGCACGCCGACCATCGTGCAGACCGTGGCGCGTGGCCTGACCGAAGCCGGCGGATCGGTTGCCCGGCTTCGCCAGCTCGTGAATGACGGCGCCGTGTCGTCGCGCGCGTTCTTCGACGCCTTCACCGCTGGAATGCCGGCGCTTGCGGAACAAGCCGACCGTGCCAGCGGCACCGTGGACCAGAGCATGAACCGCGTGGGGAATGCGTTCCTCGCGTTCATCGGCAAGCTGGACGAGACGAGCGGCGCCAGCAAGAACGCGGCGGCGAACCTGAACGGCGTTGCCGCTGCCATCAACAGCCTGCCCAGCTACATTGATGCCGCTGTCGGCGGATTGCAGAGCCTCAACAAATGGCTGAACGAAGCCGGCAATAATCCGTTCTGGCGCCGGCTTGGCGAGTTCATGGGCGTGGACTACTCGCCGGAAGGGCTGGCGCGCTACGGCATCACCTACGTGCCGCCCGGCTCGAATGCGGGCGGTATCGGCTCTGATCGCGTCGCCGGTGGCGCCACGGCAGAGCCGGCGACCGTGAAGCCTGTTTCCCTTGCCGACTACCCGACCGAGCCGGCCAAGGCAAAAAGCGAGCGCACCGGGCGCCGCGCCAGCACGCGCGGCACCTATAAGGACGTGATCGGCATCGCCAGCGACCGGATTGCCCAGCTCCGCACCGAACAGCAGGCCCTCGGCATGACGGCCGGCGCGGCTGAAGCTCTCCGGCTCAAGGAAGAGCTGCTTGCCCGCGTGAGGCGGGAGGGCATCCAGCTCTCGCCGGTCGAACAGGCGGACCTTGAGGCCAAGGCAGAGGAATACGGCCGGCTCACCACGGAACTGGAACGTGCAGCCGAGGCACAGGCCAACATCAACGGCACGGCGCGCGACGCCGTGGGCGGCATCATCGCGGACCTTCGCAACGGCGCCAGCATGGCGGATGCGTTCGCCAACGCCCTGAATCGGGTGCTCGACAGGCTTCTCGATATCGGCCTGAACGCGCTCTTCCCGACCAGCGGCGCGGGCGGCATCCTCGCCGGCCTCTTCGGCGGGTTTGCCGAGGGCGGTTACACCGGGCCGGGCGGGAAGTATCAGCCGGCAGGCGTTGTGCATCGTGGCGAAGTGGTTTGGTCGCAGAGCGACGTGCGCCGCGCCGGTGGCGTCGCCACGGTTGAGGCCATGCGGCGGGGATCGCGCGGCTACGCGGACGGCGGGTTAGTCGCGCCGGTGCCGGTCCTTCCCCAGCTAAGGCTTGCCGCCCGCAGCGAGACGGTGGCGCCGTCCGTCACGATCAATGCGCCGATCACGGTCAATGGCAGCGCCGGCACGCCGGAGCAGAACAACGACCTCGCCAAGCAGATGGCCAAGAGCTTGGAACAGACCGTTCGGGGCGTGGTGGCCGATGAGGTGAACCGGGCACGCCGGCCAGGAAACATGCTCAACTCCCGCACCCGCTGACGCTCCCGGCGCCGTCGCGCGCCAGACGCCGCAGAACTGAGTCAGGGCTGGCAAGAGCCCCGCGCCGGGAGTGACAGACCGGCCGGACCCGAACGCCCGTCCTGAGTCATTTCTGGCGAAGGCGCGGAACCGGCCGCGTCGAAAGCCGGAACCCGCCCCAGGTCGATATTGGACAGGGGCGCAGGGAGTGGGGGCTAAGCCGCCACCAGCCGGACGCCCTT
>JAEYXI010000430.1 GCA_023428515.1 Pseudomonadota bacterium
CGCCACCTTCTCCTTCTCGTGCAGGAAGGAGGCCGGCGGCAGCACGATGCGGCCGGTATCGCGCCGTGGCGATTCCAGCGCGTCGGCCACCGTCATCGCCGGGCGCTTGTTGTCCTTGGCGATGAATTTGCCGTGCACATGACAGCAGCGGATGCGTACCTCCATCATGACAGGCGTGTTAGACGCTTCTGAAAGCTCGAAGCCGTCCTCCACCGCCTTGACTATCGACGGCAGGTTCGGCCGGGGGTCGAACAGCCAGACCTGGCTCTTCATGGCAAAGGCGTGACTGCGCTCCTGCATGATGGAGGAGCCCTCGCCGTAATCCTCGCCGACGATCAGAAGCGCGCCGCCGGTGACGCCGCCGGACGCGAGGTTGGCGAGCGCATCCGACGCGACATTGGTGCCGACAGTGGACTTGAAGGTCGCCGCGCCCCGGATCGGATAGTGCACCGAAGCCGCGAGCATGGCAGTGGCGGTCGCTTCGGAGGCCGACGCCTCGAAATGCACGCCGAGTTCGCCGAGGATGTCCTGCGCGTCGGCCAGCACGTCCATGAGATGGCTGATCGGCGCGCCCTGGTAGCCGCCGACGTAACCGACGCCGCATTGCAGCAGTGCCTTGGTGATGGCGAGGATGCCCTCGCCGGCGAATTCCTCGCCGTCGCCCAGCCTCAGCTTCTCGACTTCCTTGGCGAATGACCGTTCGGCCATTTTCCTCCACTCCGTTGCCGCCGGCGAACCGGCGGGCTGCGTACTCAAATCTCGTGCTTGCGGATATTCTTCAGCATCTTCTGCAGCGTCGCCACCAGCGCCGCATATTCGGCGTCATCAATGCCCTCGAACATCGCCTCAAAAGCGTCGTGCATGGCCGGCCATGCGCGGCCGAACTCAGCGCGGCCCTCGTCGGTCAGGAACACACGGCGCTGGCGGCTGTCCGTCTCGTCCGGCTCGCGGCGCACAAGATCATGCGCTTCGAGCGCATCCAGCGTGCGTGACAATGTCGACTGTTCGATGACGGTGTAGACAGAGAGGTCGCCGACGGTGACACCATCCGTCACAGACAGCACGGCAAGCGTGCGGACTTGCGGGATAGTGCAGTGCTGCCTCCGGAAGTCGTCGCGCAGCGTGGCGTTATAGCGCCCCATGATGCGGTTCATCAGGTAGGGCGCGAATTGCTGCAGCCCGATCTGGCCAAGGGTAGAGATACGCTCGCGGCGCTCAGGGACCTTCGCTTCCATCACAGCCTCTGCGCCAGGAGGAAGCCGGAGCCGCCGCCAAGCCCCGCGCCCGGATGGGTCGAGGCGCCGATGTGGTAGAGATCCTTGATCGACGTCTCGTGGTTGCGGCTCGACTTGAACGGACGCCAGAGGAAGGCCTGGTCGATCGTCGAGGAGCCGCCATAGGGGTCGCCGCCGACGAGGTTGACGTTCATCGCCTCGAGGTCGGCAGGTGAATAGGCGCGACGGCCGAGCACAGTGCTTTTGAAGCCGTCGATATGCGAGGCGAGGATCGCCTCGGCGCGATCGGCATAGGCCTCGCGCAACTCCTCTGTCCACTGGCCGTCGGCGGGCACCGCCAGCTTGCCCGATGCGTCGCCCTTGATGTGGCGCGGCGCCTCGGGGAGTTGCAGCCAGAGGATCGCCTTGCCGGGCGGGCAGCGCGACGGGTCGAGCGCATGCGGCTGGCCGACGCAGATGGTCGGCGTCTCCGGTAGCATGCCGCGCGCGGCCTCGTTGCAGGCTTTCGACACGCCGTCGAGGCCGGGCGTGAGGTGCAGCAGCGCGACCTCGCCGAGCGCGGCATCGCGCCAGGCCGGCGGACGGTCGAGCGCGTAGTGGATCTGGAAATTACCCTTGCCGTAGCGATACTTCTTCGTCGCCGCGACATCGGCCTCGGGCGCTTCCTTGCCGAGCAGGCGCCCGTAGAGCTGCGTCGGCGTGACTGAACAAATGACGCTTTTGGTCGCTCGGACGGTTTCACCTGAGGTCAAGGCGACGCCGGGCGCGCGGCCGCCTTCGATGATGATCGAGGAGACGTCGGCCTCGGTGCGGATCACTCCGCCCTTCTCGGTGATCAGCGCCTCGAAGGCGGCGAGCAGATTCTTCGCTCCGCCCTTGACGACAGGCGCGCCGGCCGCCTCCAGTGCGAAGGCGATCACCTTGGCGATCTGGCCGGAAAATGCGTCCTCGGGGCCGAGTCCCGCATGCAGGGCCCAAGGCGCCCAGAGCGCTCGGGTGAGATCTGACCCGTAGGACGTCTCCAGCCAGCCGCGCGCCGGGGTCAGCGCGTCGCCCAGGAAGGCTGCGAGGTTGCGTGGCTTCCTGCGCCACGCCTCGCCGGCGAGCAGCTTGAAGGTCGGATAGGTCCAGAGCCCGCCGCCGAGCAGGCCGAAGAGGAGGCCAGCGTTCTTCTCGATGTTGCCGACATCGGCGGCATATTGCGCACCGTCGCCATCGAAGGCCGCCACGTTTGCCGGACGATCCATATGCTGGATCAGATGGCTGCCGTCGGGCCTCAAGACGCCGGTCGGGGCCTTGGCGTTGCAGAACTCCAGCCCGTGCCGGCCAAGGTCGGCGGCCAGCGCGGCATAGGCCGGCGACGTGATGAACAGGACGAAGGTCGTCGCCATCACGTCGTGCACGAAACCGGGCGCGGTGATCTCCTCGGTGCGGATGCAGCCGCCGATGCGCTCGTTGCGCTCCAGCACCAGCACCTTGCGCCCTTTGCCACCAAGAATGGCGGCGCAGACCAGCGCATTGATGCCGCTGCCGACAATGATGTGGTCCGGGGCGGTCATGCGAGCATCGCCTCCGCTTCCACGCCGCTCCTACTTCTTCGGCACCAGGGCCAGCACGCGCAGCGGGCTGCCGGTGCCCTTCTGGATCTTCAGCGGCGCGGCGATGATGATCGCGCCCTTGGGCGGCAGCCTGTCGAGCTGGCAGAGGCTTGCGAGGCCGTATTTGTTGGCCTTGTGCATCAGCGTGTGCGCCGGGAACGGCGGCTCCATTCCGCCCGCCTTGCCGGCGTCGGTGCCGACCGTCTCGGAGCCCCAGCCGGCGATGTCCTTGGAGATAAGGTACATGATCGCCTCGGCGGTCGGGCCGGGCGTGTGCGGGCCATTCGCGTCGGCGTTCAGGAATTCCTGCTCGGAGCCGTTGCGCTTGTACCAGTCGGTGCGCAGCACCACCCATTCGCCGGCATTGATCGCGCCGTGCTTGGCTTCCCAATCCTTGATGTGATCGACGGTGAGCAGGAAGTCGGCGTCTTCAGCGGCTTCCTTCGAGAAGTCAAGCACGTTGACCGGGCCGACCAACTTCTGCACGGGCAGCGTGTCGGTCGCGCCGTCGGCATAGTCCTTGCCCGATATCCAGTGGATCGGCGCGTCGAAATGAGTACCGGAATGCTCGCCGAGCTTGAGCCAGTTCCAGGCCCACCAAGGGCCGTTCTTGTCATAGGCGGAGATGGTGTGGATCTCGACCTTCGGCGTGTCGACCGCCAACTCGGGCGGCAGCTTGATCAGCGGCGTGTCCGGCCCGAGCACGGCGGTGAGATCCACCACCTCGATGCCGCCGGAAAGAAGCTGGCTGGCGAATTCGCCGAGAAGTTTCTGGGTGTCCATGTCGTTGCCCTTGTCGAAAAGCGTCTCGCGGCTCTGTCGGCCCTTAATATGCTACTAGACGAAAACATATGCATCTGCAATTATCTTTAAGCCTAAAGGAAATGGGGACTTGGGCGTGAGCGAATTCGACGCCATCTTCGTCGGTGCCGGCCACAACAGTCTGGCCTGCGCGACGCATTTGGCGATCAAGGGCTGGAAAACCGCGGTTTTCGAGCGAAATCCCGTCAGCGGCGGCGCGGTGCAGACCCGCGAAGCGACGCTCCCCGGCTTCCGGCACGATCTCGGCGCGATGAATCTGAGCCTCTTCGCCGGCTCCGCCTTTCACAAGAAATATGCAAATGAATTGAAAGCAGCCGGCCTTGAGTTCGCTCCTGTGGCCGATTGCTTCGCTTCCGTCTTCCCTGACGGCCGCTGGTTCGGCGTCAGCACGGACATAGAGAAGACCGCTTCGCGACTGTCGGCATTCTCGACCGAGGACGCCGCGACATGGCGGCGTCTGGTCGGCGGCTTCATGGGCGAGGCCGAACACCTCTTCCGTCTGCTCGGCTCGCCGATGAGCGGCCGCGCGCTCGCGGGCACAGCCTGGAATCTCTGGCGCAAGAAAGGTGTTTCCGGCGCACTCGACACCGGCAAGCTTCTGCTGTCGTCGCCGCGCGCCTGGCTGGACGAAACCTTCGCCTCGCCGCATGTGAAGGCGACACTCGCAGCCTGGGGCATGCATCTCGACTTCGCTCCTGACATCGCCGGCGGCGCGGTCTTCCCCTATCTCGAATCCATGGCCAACCAGAGTTTCGGCATGGTGCTCGGCAAGGGCGGCGCCGACACCATCATCATGGCCTTGGAAGGCATGCTGGCTGCCGGCGGCGGGAAGATCTTCCACGGCGCGGAAGTCACCGAGATCCTTGCCACCGCTGGCAAGGCGACCGGCATCAGGCTCGCCAATGGCGAAACGCATAGTGCCACGAAAGCGGTCATCGCCGGCGTCGCGCCCGGCGCATTGGCCGGCAAGCTGCTTCCCAACGGCACGGGTGACGCCGGCTTCGATACGGCGATGAAGAAGTTCCGCCACGCGCCGGGCACGATGATGATCCATCTCGCGCTCGACAGCCTGCCCGACTGGAAGGCGGGCGAGGAGCTGAAGAAATTCGCTTATGTCCACGTCGCGCCGTCGCTCGACCAGATGGCGAGAACCTACCAGCAGGCCGTCGCCGAACTGCTGCCGGACGAGCCGGTTCTGGTCGTCGGGCAACCGACCGCGGTCGATCCCTCCCGCGCGCCGGCCGGAAAGCACGTGCTTTGGGTGCAGGTGCGCGCGCTGCCCGCCGCGGTAACGGGCGATGCGGCAGGCGAGATCGCACCCGGCCATTGGGACGCGATCAAGGAGCGCTACGCCGACCGCGCGATAGCGCTGATCGAGGCGCATGCGCCGGGGCTTGGCGCGAAAATCCTGGGACGCTCCGTCTTCTCGCCCATCGACTTGGAGCGCGAGAACCCGAACCTCGTCGGCGGCGACCAGATCTGCGGCAGCCATCATATCTCGCAGAATTTCATCTTCCGGCCGGCGCGCGGCTATGCGCGCTGGAACACGCCCATCCAGAACCTGCATCTTCTGGGCGCGGCCACTTGGCCCGGGGCCGGAACGGGTGCAGGCTCAGGGTTCATGCTCGCGCAGCAGCTCGGCGGCGCGTGATCGATCGGAGACAAGGGAAGAAAACATGAAACGCAAGGCGATAAACCCAGCAAGTCTCTACGAATCAACGCAGTTCGGCTTCTCGCACGCCGTCGAGCAGAACAGCGGTCGCACCTTGCATCTGGCTGGCCAGGTGGCCTGGAACAAGGCTGGCGAAGTGGTCGGCCCCGGCGATCTCGCCGCCCAGACGCGGCAGGCGCTCGCCAACCTGAAGGCGGTGCTCACCGAAGCCGGCGCGACGCCCGCCGATATCGTGCGCCTCAGGACCTATGTCGTCGATCATTCGCCGGAAAAACTCGGCCCGGTCATCGGTGAGATCATGGCTTTCTACGACGGCGTCGTGCCGGCGGCGAACACCTTCATCGGCGTGCAGGCATTGGCGCTTCCCGACTTCCTGGTGGAGATCGAAGCCACGGCAGCACTCTGAAAACGACCCGCCGGCCCGCGGCGGCATTTCAAGAATACGACAATCAAATGGGGAACTTGAACATGACCAGACAGATCGACAGACGCACAGTCCTTAAATTCGCCGGCGTCAGCGCCGGCGCGATGATGGCGGGGATTTCCATCCCGCGCCTCGCCCAGGCGCAGGCCAACGAACTCGTCATCGCCTACAACGTCAACCTGCCCTCCTGGGACCCGACGACCGGCCCCTCGGCCGTCAATCCGACCATCCAGGGCATCTACCAGTCGGTGTTCGACCAGTTCATCCTGCAGAAGCCGGACCTCTCGCTGGCTCCCGGCCTGCTCACCGAATGGGGTTTCTCCGACGATCTCAAGCAGGTCCACATGACGGTGCGCGAGGGCGTCACCTGGCATGACGGCTCGCCCTTCACCGCCGAGGACATCGTCTGGTCGCTGGAGCGCGCCGGCAAGGAAGAGACCGGCAACCCGATCCAGTTCGTCTGGAAGAACGTCAACAACTTCAAGATCGACGGCAACAAAATCACCGCTGATGTCGTCCAGTTCGACCCGACCTATTTCAAGTGGATGTCGTTCCTGACCGGCTACGTGCTGCCAAAGGCCTATTACGAGAAGGTCGGCGCGGAAGGTTTTGAGAAGGCGCCGATCGGCACCGGCCCCTACATGGTCGAGAAGTTCGAGCAGAACGCCTATGTCAGGCTGAAGGCCAACCCGAACTATTGGGGTGGCAAGCCGGCCTTCGAGAACGTGACGATCAAGTTCGTCACCGATGCGGCGAGCCGCGTGGCCGAGATCGAGTCAGGCTCATCGCAGGTGACGCTCGAAATCCCCTATGAGGAATACGACCGCCTGATCGCCAAGGACGGGCTCGCCGGCTCGGCCGAGACCGTGTCGGACATCGGCATGATCTTCTTCAACGACATCGACGTGATGAAGGACCCGAACGTCCGCCAGGCTGCCGTCATGTCGGTCGACAAGAAGCTGCTGGTCGACCGCCTGCTGCGCGGCTACGGCCTGCCGCTCGACACGCTGGAGACGCCCGAATACGAGGCTTTCGACGAGACGATCAAGGTCGAGTACAATCCGGAAAAGGCGGTCGAACTGCTCAAGGCGTCCGGCTACTCCACCGACAATCCGGTGAAATTCACCATCCAGACGACGCGCGGCTTCAAGCCGAAGGATTACGAGATGATCCAGGCGATCGTCGGCATGTGGCGCAAGGTCGGCATCGAGGCCAACATCGAGGTCTACGAAATCGCCAAGCACTACGAGCTGCGCGCCGCCGACCAGTTGGCGCCGGCCGCCTTCTACAATTGGGGCAAATCGATCGGCGACCCGACCACCTCTACCGGCTTCGCCATGTATGGCCCGAGCCCGCACTCGGTGTGGGACGGCCAGGACGTGATCGACGCGATCAACCCGCTGTGGGGCGAGCCGGACGAAGCCAAGCGCATCGCCGGCTGGAAGGCCGTCAGCAAGCTTATCGCCGACAACGCCTATGTGCTGCCGCTGATGCAGTATGCGCAGCCGATCGTCTTTTCGGACAGCGTCAAGGTCGTGCCGCACAAGTCGGGCGCGCTGCTGCCGCATCTGATGACGCCGGCTTGATGGCTGCAGTTTCCATGCGCCGCCTCGATGGTGGCGCATGGATTTTGGTGCGTCCTTCGAGGCTCGCCCTGTGAAGACTACCTCCCAACCTGCTAATTCCTGCGGGCTCGCACCTCAGGATGAGGAACGTTGTGCCTGAAATGCTTATCGCCAACGCCGGTTCTGGTCTTGCCGTCCCGAATCTTCCGCAATGCTTCGGACAGATTGTCTCCGACGCTGGCGGTTGGCGTTGCACGCCCAGACGTCCTCATCCTGAGGTGCGAGCCCGCAGGGCGTTGGTGATTGGCATCCGGAATCCGGCGGGCGAGCCTCGAAGGACGCACCTCTTGCATGCGGCTGGCGCATGATCCTTCAGCGCTTCCTCGTCCGACTCCTCACCATGGCCGTCACGCTGCTCGGCGTGTCGGTGGTGGTGTTCGTCATCATCCGCGTGGCGCCCGGCGATCCGATCGCCATGATGCTGCCGCCAGGCGCCAGCCAGGCCGACATCGACCGGCTGCGCGCGCTCTATGGGCTCGACCGCTCCATCGTCGAGCAATATTTCATCTGGCTGTCCGGCGTGCTGCAGGGCAATTTCGGCACCTCGATCTCGCTCCGCCAGGACGTGATGAGCTTGGTGCTCAACCGCCTGCCGGCGACACTCGAACTCGCCACCCTCGCGCTTCTCATCGCCCTCGCCATCGGCCTGCCGCTCGCCATTCTCGGTGCACGCGAGCAGGGCACGGCTGTCGAAGCCGGCATCGACGTCGCCAATGGCGCGGCGCTCTCCATCCCCGACTTCCTATGGGGGCTGGCGCTCATCCTGCTCTTCGGCGTGCTCTGGCCGATTTTCGAGATTTCCGGGCGCGTGTCGCCGCGCCTCGAACTGCCCTTTGTCACCCAGTTCTATCTCTTCGAAAGCATCTTGCGGCTGCGCCTCGACCTGACGAAAGACCTGATCAGCCACATGTTCATGCCGGCGCTGGCGCTCGCTTTGCCGCTCGCGGCCATCATCTCGCAACTCCTGAAACTATCGCTCAAGGAGGTGATGACGCTGGACTATGTGACGCTCGCGCGGGTCAAGGGATTCTCCGAGACGGCGGTGATCCTGCGCGAGGCGCTGAAAAACGCGGCACTGCCTACGCTGACGCTGGTCGGCGTGCAGTTCACCTTCCTGATTGGCGGCACGGTCATCATCGAGCGGCTGTTCTCCTACGAAGGGCTCGGCAACATGGCGATCGACGCGGTGATCAACCGCGACCTGCCGCTGATCCAGGGCATCGTGCTCGTCTTCGCGCTTATCTTCGTGCTGATCAACCTCGCCGTCGACATGATGTATGCGCTGCTCAATCCGAGGCTGCGCCATGGCTGACGCGCGCGCCCTATCCCGCCGCCGTTTCGACGCGCGGCTCGTGCTCGCCGGCGGCTGGCTAGCCATTGCGCTCGTCGCCGCGATCTTTGCACCGCTGATAGCACCGCAGGATCCGCTGGCGCAGGACCTGCTCTACGAACGGCTGCCGCCTTTCTGGATGCAGGGCGCCGAGCCCGGCTTCTGGCTCGGCACCGACAGCCTTGGACGCGACCTGCTCTCGCGCATCATCTATGGCGGGCGCGTCGCTTTCATCGTCGCCTTCGCGGCGGCGTTCGCCGCCTGCCTCGTCGGCTCGACGCTCGGCCTCATCGCCGGTTATTTCGGCGGTTGGGCAGACCGCATCATCTCGCGCATCGTCGACATCTGGATGGCGTTTCCGCCGGTGCTCTTCGCCATCCTTTTGGTCGCCGTCTTCGGCACGGGCTTGAGCTCCGTCATCATCGCCATCGCCGTCATCGACTGGACGCGCTTCTGCCGCGTCATCCGCGCCGAGGCGATGAGCCAGTCACGCATGGACTATGTCGAGAACGCCCGGATCGCCGGCTTCGGACGCTTCCGCATCATGCTGTCGGAGGTGCTGCCCAACGTGCTGCCGTCCATCGTCGCGCTGCTGTCGCTCGAAATGGGCATCGCGGTGATCGTGGAAGCGATCCTCTCCTTCGTGAACCTCTCCATCTCCACCGACGACCCGACCTGGGGCGGCATCATCGCCGAGGGCCGCCTGTCGATCCACCAGGCCTGGTGGGTGCTGGTCTTTCCACTGATCACGCTTTTCCTCACCGTGCTCTCCTTCAGCCAGTTCGGCGAAGGGCTGAAGGCGCGCTTCGACCCTGTGCTGAAATGACCGCGTGCCTCGACATATCCAACCTCAGCGCGACGCTACCGTCTGGACAGCGCGTATTGCGTTCGGTGTCGCTCAGCGTGGAGCCCGGCGAGGTGCGCGCGCTCGTCGGCGAGAGCGGCGCGGGCAAGAGCATGATCGGCAAGGCCGTGCTCGGCGTGCTGCCGCCGAGCGTCAGGATAGTCGAGGGTTCGATCCGGCTCGAAGGCGCCGACCTCGGCGCGCTTTCTCCTAAAGAGCGCCGCCGCGCCATCGGCGCCAAGACGGCGCTGATCCCGCAGGATCCGCTCACTGCGCTCAACCCGTCGCGCCGCATCGGCCCACAGATGACGGACCGCCTCGTGCATATTCTCGGCTGGGCCGCGGGCCGTGCCGACAGCCGCGTGCGCCAGTTGCTCGACGAGGTGCATATCCGCGAGCCGGATCGCGTGATGCGCGCCTATCCGCACGAGCTTTCCGGCGGCATGCGCCAGCGCGTGCTGATCGCCGCAGCCTTCGCGGCCGAGCCGCGCCTGATCGTCGCCGACGAGCCGACGACCGCGCTCGACGTCACCGTGCAGAAGCAGATTCTCAGGCTGATCGCACAGCTCCAGAAGGAGCATGGCACGGCGATCCTGTTCGTGACGCACGATCTCGGCGTGGTGGCAAAAATTAGCCAGAAGGTGACGGTGCTCTATGCCGGCAAGGTGGTCGAGGAGGCCGAGACGGCAGCGCTGTTCGCCGACCCTGAGCATTCCTACACGCGCGCGCTGATGGCGGCGACGCCCCGATACACCGACCCGCAAGCGTCGCTGAGGCCAGTCGACGAAGCAGTGCTTGCCGGGCTGGCCGCCGAGATCGCGATTGCCGACCACGACTGGCGGCCCAATCTTGACCGGAAACCGGGCCATGGCTGAGCCGCTCTTCACTGTCCGCGGGCTGAAGGTCGCCCTGCCCGACATGACCAGAAAGCCGCTGGTCGGCCGTGCGCCGCTTGTGGAGATCCTGAAGGGTCTCTACTTCGAGCTGCCGCGCCGCTCCGTCACCGGCATAGTCGGCGAGTCCGGCTCAGGCAAGTCCACGCTAGGACGCGCGCTGGTGCGGCTGATCGAGCCCAGCGCCGGCAGCGCGAGCTTCGACGGGCGCGACATCACCCATCTACCCGAGGCCGAGCTTCGGCCGCTAAGGCGCAACCTGCAGATGATCTTCCAGGACCCGATGTCGTCGCTCAATCCGCGCCGCACCATCGGCGCGATCATCGCCGCGCCGCTGAAGCAGAACGGGCTCGGCGACAATATCGGCGCGCGGGTCGCGGAGGCGCTGAAGCGCGTCGGCCTGCCGGAACATTTCGCGAAACGCTACCGCCACGAACTCTCCGGCGGCCAGCGCCAGCGCGTCGGCATCGCCAGGGCGCTGGCGCTCTCGCCCGATTTCGTGCTCGCCGACGAGATCGTGTCGGGGCTCGACGTCTCGACGCAGGCTCAGATCCTGACGCTGCTCGAAAAGCTCGCCGACGAGATGGGCCTCACCGTCGCCTTCATCAGCCACGACCTCTCCGTCATCCGTCGGCTCTGCAAGCAGGTGATCGTGATGCGCAACGGCGAGATCGTCGAGCAAGGGCCCACCGACTCGCTCTTCGCCGATCCCAAGCATCAGTACACGCGCGACCTGATCGCCGCGATCCCGCTGCCGGAGATCGACGCGGACTGGCTGAAGGCTGGCTAAAGCATTTCAACCGCGCCGGCCCCGCGGGCAGCCGGCACGGCACAAGGGAACGGCCCGCCAAAACGGGAGACGTCACGTGAAAAACCTATCTTGCAGCGCGGTGTTCGCCACCGCCCTTCTAACCAGCGCAGGCGTCGCATCCGCCGATTCCATCCCCGGCATGCGCGGGCACGACCATACCGGCGTCACCGTGCCTGACATGGCGCAGGCGGTAGACTTCTTCACCAATGTCATCGGCTGCCAGAAGGCGATGGCCTTCGGCCCCTTCGCCGACGACAAGGGCACCTTCATGCAGGATCTGCTTGGCGTGCATCCCAAGGCAGTGATCGAGGAGATCACGCTGGTGCGCTGCGGCTTCGGCTCCAACGTCGAGTTGTTCAAATACACCGCACCCGACCAGAAAGACGCGACGCCCAAGAACAGCGATATCGGCGGCTATCACATCGCCTTCTACGTTGACGACGTCGCCGCCGCGAAAACTTATCTCGAAGGCAAGGGCGTCGCCACACGGATGGGTCCACTGCCTGTCAACGAGGGCCCCGCCGCCGGCCAGACGATCCTCTATTTCCAGGCGCCGTGGGGCCTGCAGTTCGAGGCGATCAGCTATCCTGACGGCATGGCCTACGAAAAGGACGCCGCGACCGTTCTGTGGAGCCCCAAGGATCCGGCCAAGTAATCGCGTCCAGTCCATCGGATGATTTTGGGGCGGTCGCGGGACAAATCCACAGACCGCTCCATATACCCAGGAAATCGCCCCAGCCTGAAATTTTAAGCTTGAAGTAATCCATTTCCGGCGCGATAGTCGGGTAAATGCAAAATGGAGAGGAGATCGCGCGATGAAGGTTGCGGTTCTCGGTGGTGGACCTGCCGGCCTTTATTTTGCGATCTCCATGAAGCTCCGCAACTCGGCGCACGAGGTGACGGTCGTCGAGCGCAACAAGCCGGACGATACGTTCGGCTGGGGCGTCGTGCTGTCGGCCGAGACACTCGACAACCTCACGCGAAACGATCCCGTCAGCGCGGTCTGGATCAAGCGCTATTTCGCCTATTGGGACGACATCGCGGTCATCTACAAGGGCGTGCGCACGCTCTCCACCGGCCACGGCTTCTGCGGTATCGGCCGCAAGCGGATCCTAATGCTGCTGCAGCGCCGCGCCAGGGAACTCGGCATCAATGTTGTCTTCGAGACCGAGGTGCCCGACCCTCGTCCTTATATGGAAACGCACGACCTCGTCGTCGCGGCCGACGGGCTGAACTCGCGCTCGCGCTCGACCTTCGCTGAAGTATTCAAGCCCGATATCGACACACGCAAGTGCAAGTTCGTCTGGCTCGGCACGCAGCAGAAATTCGACGACGCATTCACCTTCATCTTCGAGAAGACCGAGCATGGCTGGGTGTGGGCGCATGCCTACCAGTTCGATGCCGATACTGCGACGTTCATCGTCGAGTGCAGCCAGGATACCTGGGACAAGTTCGGCTTCGGCGGGATGAGCCAACAAGAGTCGATCGCTGTCTGCGAGAAGATTTTCGAAAAACATCTCGGCGGGCATCCGCTGATGACCAACGCCAATCACATCCGCGGCTCGGCCTGGATCAACTTCCCGCGCGTGCTCTGCGAGCGCTGGTCCTACAAGAACCTCGCGCTGATGGGCGACGCCGCGGCGTCCGCGCATTTCTCGATCGGCTCGGGCACCAAGCTGGCGCTGGAAAGTGCCGTGGCGCTCGCCGACTATGTGCATTCGGAACCCGACCTCGAGGCGGCGTTCCGCAAATACGAGGATGCACGTCGCACCGAGGTGCTGAAGCTCCAGTCGGCAGCGCGCAACTCGCTCGAATGGTTCGAGGAGGTCGAGCGCTATCTGGACCTCGACCCGGTGCAGTTCAACTATTCGCTGCTGACGCGCTCGCAGCGCATCAGCCACGAGAATCTGCGGCTGCGCGATCCGGAATGGCTGGGCGGTGCCGAGGCGTGGTTCCAGCAAGAGGCCGGCGCGCCGAAGGAAGACTGGAAGCGTGCGCCTATGTTCGCGCCGTTCAAGCTGCGCGAGATGGAACTCGTCAACCGTGTCGTCGTTTCGCCGATGGCACAATACAAGGCGGTCGACGGCTGCCCTACCGACTGGCACTTCACCCATTACGCCGAGCGCGCCAAGGGCGGCGCCGGCCTCGTCTATATCGAGATGACCTGCGTCAGCCCCGAGGGGCGCATCACGCCGGGCTGCCCGGGCTTTTATGCGCCGGAGCACGAGGTGGCTTGGAAGCGGCTGGTCGATTTCGTCCACAGCGAGACGCCGGCGAAGATCTGCGCGCAGATCGGCCATGCCGGCCCGAAGGCCTCCGTGCAGGTGCCGTGGGGCGACGACGGCATGCCGCTCAAGGAGGGCAATTGGGAGATTCTCGGGCCTTCCACTGTCGCCTGGTCCGAAGGGCACCAGGTGCCGAAGGCGATGACGCGCGCCGACATGGACCTGGTGCGCGACCAGTTCGTGGCGTCGGCCGAGATGGCGGACCGCTGCGGCTTCGACATGCTGGAGATCCACGCTGCGCATGGCTATCTGCTGTCGTCCTTCATCACGCCGCTGACCAATAAGCGCACGGATGACTATGGCGGCTCGCTGGAGAACCGCATGCGCTACCCGCTAGAGGTGTTCCGCGCCGTCCGCGAGGCTTGGCCCCTGCACAAACCGATCTCGATGCGCATCTCCGCTAACGACTGGGTCGGCATCGAGGGCGTGACGCCCGCCGACGCCGTGGAGATCGCAAAGATGCTTTCGGCCGCCGGTGTCGACATCTGCGACGTCTCGGCCGGCCAGACCTCGACCCGCGCCAAGCCGGTCTATGGCCGCATGTTCCAAACGCCCTTTTCGGACCGCATCCGCAACGAGACCGGCATGGCGACCATGGCGGTCGGCAACATCTACGAGCCAGACCACGTCAACTCGATCCTGATGGCTGGCCGCGCCGACCTCGTCTGCCTGGCGCGACCGCACCTCTCCGACCCCTACTGGACGCTGCATGCGGCGGTGACGCTCGGCGACCGCGGCGTGAAATGGCCCGATCCCTACCTCCCCGGCCGCGACCAGGCCTACCGGCTCGCCGCGCAGCGTAACGCGACCGCGGAGTTCAAGGTATGAGCAGGATGAGCGAAGCTTGGCGCGGCCCCTCACCCTTACCCTCTCCCCCTAGAAAACGGGGAGAGGGGGTCGCCGGCGTTGCGGCCAGCTCTCCTCTCCCCGTTCTTACGGGGAGAGGATGCC
>JAEYXI010000503.1 GCA_023428515.1 Pseudomonadota bacterium
ATGCCGATCGCCTTCGCGCTCGGCCTCGCTGCGGTCAGCGCGCTGCTGCTCGATGGCGGCATCGGAATGTTCTACGTCATGTCGGAAACGATGTATGCCGGCATCGCCAACCTCGCCTTCGTGTCGATCCCGATGTTCGTGCTGATGGGCGCGGCGGTCGCCTCCTCGCCGGCTGGCGGCGACCTCTACCAGGCGCTCGACCGCTGGCTGAACCGGGTTCCCGGCGGGCTGGTTCTGTCGAACATCGGCGCCTGTGCCATCTTCGCCGGCATGACGGGCTCGTCGCCGGCCACGGCCGCCGCGATCGGCAAGATGGGCATTCCGGAAATGACCAAGCGGGGATACCCGTCCTCGGTGGCAGCCGGATCGATCGCGGCGGGCGGCACGCTCGGTATCCTGATCCCGCCCTCGGTGACGCTGATCGTCTACGGCATCTCGACCGAGACCTCGATCGGCCGGCTGTTCATGGCCGGCGTCATTCCCGGACTGATGCTGACCGGCATGTTCATGATCTGGGCGCTCTACGACTGCAAACGCAAGGGCTACGATTTCTCGGGCCGCTCCATGCGCTACACGCTCAGGGAGAAGCTCTCCAACCTGCCGCGCGTATTGCCGTTCATTCTCATCATCATCGGAACGATGTACGTCCTCTATGGCGGCGTCGCAACGCCGTCGGAAGCGGCAGGCGCGGGCGCCTTCCTGACGCTGGCGGTCGTGGTCATCGCCTATCGCCTGTTCAAGTTCAAGCCGGTGTCGAATATCTTTGCCACGGCCATGCGCGAAAGCGTGATGATCATGATGATCCTGGCGGCCGCTGAGCTCTTCGCCTTTGCGCTGTCGTCGCTTTTCATCACGCAGACGATCGCCGGCGCCATCGCCGAACTGGAAGTCAACCGCTGGGTGCTGATGGCGGTCATCAACGTCTTCCTGCTGGTCGCCGGCATGTTCCTGCCGCCGGTAGCGATCATCGTGATGTCGGCGCCGCTGCTGTTCCCGATCATCATGCAGGCGGGCTTTGACCCTTACTGGTTCGCGATCGTTCTCACCATCAACATGGAGATCGGGCTGATCTCGCCGCCGATCGGGCTCAACCTGTTCGTCATCAATGCGATCGCGCCGGACATTCCGACGAAGGAGATCCTGTGGGGAGCCTTGCCTTACGTGCTGGTCATGCTTCTCGCCATCGTAATTCTGTGCATCTTTCCCGGCATCGTCACCTGGTTGCCAAACCAGATGCTTGGAGCCTCCATATGAACACGTCCTTCTTCGGTGAGATGCTGCAGACGATCACCGAACGCGGCCGCCAGCTGCTGCCGCTTTACCCACGCGAACCCGAGATCGGCCGCAAGACCACAGAGGCCATGTGCGAGACGCTGCTCACTTCGAGCGGCGAGGCCTCCGGGATGGCGTTAGCCAAGACCATCATGGAGCGCTGGGAGGCAATGGAAAAGGAGGACCGGCTTGCCTTCATGATGGTGCTGCTCGAACGCTTCGGGCCGGACACCAAACGGCTCGAGAAAGCCATCGACGCCTACCGGGCCAAACGAACGCCATCGACCCTGCTCGCCCTCAACCGGGCCGCGGAGCCGCGCCGGCAGGAATTGATCCGTCGGCTGAACTTGGCGCCAAACGGCATCGCTACACTCGTCTCGATGCGTGAGACGCTGCTTAAACAGAAGACAGAATTCCCCGATCTCGAAAGCGTGGACGCGGATTTCGCGCACCTCTTCGGCTCTTGGTTCAATCGCGGCTTCCTCGTGCTGCGGCCGATCAATTGGTCGACGCCGGCGGCGATCCTGGAGAAGATCATCCGCTATGAGGCGGTCCATGAAATCGGAAGCTGGGAGGAATTGCGTCGTCGTCTTGCCCCTGATGATCGACGCTGTTTCGCCTTCTTCCATCCGCAACTCGCCGACGAGCCGCTGATCTTCGTCGAGGTTGCGTTGACCAAGGCGATTCCGACGACGGTCAGCGAGGTGCTGGACGCCGACCGCGAGGTGATCGCACCGACAGAGGCGCGTACGGCCGTGTTCTATTCCATCTCCAACTGCCAGGAGGGACTGCGCGGCATCTCCTTCGGCAATTTCCTGATCAAGCAGGTCGTCGAAGATCTGAAGCGCGACCTGCCGAAGCTCGACACATTCGTCACCCTGTCGCCCGTCGTCGGCTTTGCGGCTTGGCTCAAACGGGAGCATGCGGATGAAGATTCGGAAGCGCTGAGCGATGAGGACAAGGCGGCCCTTGCTGGGCTTGACGAGGCGGACTGGGCCGGGATGCCCGCATCGCGCGACGCGGTGCGCCAGCCGATGCTGGAGGCGGCCGCCTGGTATTTCCTGAAAGCCCGCAACGGACGGGGAAAGCCGATCGATCCCGTCGCCCGCTTCCACCTCGGCAACGGCGCGCGGCTGGAGCGGCTCAACTTTCTTGCGAATATGGCACCTGGCGCCATGCGCCAGGCGCATGGGCTGATGGTCAACTATCTCTACAAGCTCGACGACATCGAGGCCAATCACGAGGCCTTTGTCGTTCGAGACGAGGTGGTAACCGGGCAGTCGGTGCGACGGCTGTTGCGGGCGTCACGGCGGTCGGCCCGCGGATTCGGTTTGCGCAGCACAGCCGGAGATCAGCAGAAGACGACCGAGGAGCACACGCGATGACCAATCACATGTTCGATGCGATCAGGGGTGCCGCGTCGCAACAGGATGCGTTGTTCGTGGAGACCCTCGACGGCCGCACGTGGAGCTATGGCGATATGATCGCCATGTCTGGCCGTTTCGCTGCAACGCTGCAGGCGCTTGGAGTACAGCCGGGCGACCGGGTCGCGGTGCAGGTGGAAAAGAGCGTCGAAAACCTGATGTTATATCTCGCCTGCCTCAGGGCGGGGGCGGTCTATCTGCCGCTAAACACTGGTTACACGCTTGCTGAGCTCGACTATTTCATCGGCGATGCCGCGCCGCGCCTCGTTGTCGTCAGTCCGGCGGCAGCCGAGGGCGTTCGCGATATCGCCGTGCGGTATGGCGCGCATGTCGAGACACTGGACGAGGTCGGCGGGGGCTCGCTGATCGATGCGGCTGAAGGCAAGCCGTTTGATTTCAGCGACGTTGCCCGCGGCCCTGACGATTTGGCGGCGATTCTCTACACCTCCGGCACGACCGGCCGTTCCAAGGGTGCGATGCTGACACATCACAACCTGCTCTCCAATGCGCTGACGCTTTGCGACTACTGGCGGTTTACTGCTTCCGACGTTCTGATCCACGCTCTGCCGGTCTTCCACACGCACGGCCTCTTCGTCGCCTCCAACGTCGTCCTGCTGTCAGGCGGTTCAATGATCTTCCTGCCGAAGTTCGACGCCGACACGGTTCTTTCCTTGATGTCGCGCGCCACGACGATGATGGGGGTGCCAACCTTCTACACGCGTCTTCTGCAGCACCAGGGGCTGACACGTGAGGGGACCGCCGGCATGCGGCTGTTCACCTCCGGCTCGGCACCCCTGCTCGCAGACACGCACGATGCCTTCCGTGAGCGCACCGGCCACGCCATCCTTGAGCGCTACGGCATGACCGAGACGAACATGAATACATCGAATCCCTATGACGGCGACCGCATAGCGGGCACTGTCGGCTTTCCGCTGCCCGGCGTCGAACTCAGGGTGACGGAGCCGGAGACGGGGCGTCCGATCCCGGATGGCGAAACCGGCATGATAGAGGTGAAGGGCCCCAACATCTTCGCCGGCTACTGGCGCATGCCGGAGAAGACGAAGAACGAATTCCGTGATGACGGCTTCTTCATCACCGGCGACGTCGGCCTCGTCGACGCGCGCGGCTATGTCCACATTGTCGGGCGAGGCAAGGATCTGGTGATCTCGGGCGGTTACAACATCTATCCCAAGGAAGTCGAAAACGAGATCGACCAGTTCGACGGTGTCGCCGAGAGCGCGGTCATCGGCGTACCGCACCCCGATTTCGGCGAAGGGGTGATGGCCGTGGTCGTGCGCGAGAAGGGCGCCGACATCGACGAAGCGGCGATCATGTCGGGCCTCAAGGACAGGCTGGCTCGCTACAAGCAGCCGAAGGCGATCGTTTTCGTCGACGAACTACCGCGCAACACGATGGGCAAGGTCCAGAAGAACATCCTGCGCGACTGGTATTCGAAGCTGTATCTCGAGCACACCGGAACGGTGGAGAACGTCCTGCGTCCGGACACCGGGCAGCCGGCCTCATCTCTACGTTCTGCGCCCAGATAGTCGCGCAAGATGCCGAAGGACTGGAGAGGGGCTGGTACCGACTGGCTGCTTCGGAGTGGCCGACCCTGAAAAGCGGACGGCATAAATTCCTGAAGCTTGGGCAACTACACAAACGTGGAGTACAGCCGTTCGACGCTCCAGAAGGCGGCAACAATCCCGATCGCATAGGCAGATGCCACGACAGCCTGCCGAGGGATTTCGACCAGGCGCCGCACCAGATGGACGGCGAGCAGCAGCACCGCGATGAACATCAGCTGCCCGAGTTCGACTCCGACGTTGAATGAGAACAATGCAAGCGGAATATCGCCTTGCGGCAGCCCGAAATCGGCCAACGCGCCGGCAAAGCCGAAGCCGTGAAGCAGTCCGAAGAAAAACGCGACGATCCATGGCCATTCTATGGCCAGGCTCGTGCCGCCGCGCTCCATCCTGATGATCTCGGCGCCGACGAGCACGATGCTGAAGGCGATCATGATCTCCACCGGCCCCGACGGGAGCGTGACCCACCCTAAGGTCGCGCAGGTCAGCGTGATCGAATGAGCCACGGTGAAGGCGGTAACCGTCTTCAGCAGCATTCCCCATCGGCGCACGATCAACATCAGCGCTGCCACGAACAGCAGGTGGTCGAAGCCGAACAGTATGTGCTCGATGCCGCTGACGACGAACACCTTCATGACTTCGAGCGAACTTTGCCGCGCCTGGATGTCCATCCACGGCTGCGATGGTCTAACGAGCGTCGTCGTGACCGTTCCGTCCTGCAATTTCACACGGACCATGACGTCGGTAATCGTCGCCTGGAGCCCGACGAAATTTATCCGCTGGCCGGGCAAGCCGCCTGGCGCTTCGATCATGCTGCGCTCGACGATGGAATCGGACAGTTGGCGCTCGGACGGCTCGGTCATCTGCTTGATACCGTCCGAATAGCGCAGCACCACTGGCAGCCGGATCCCGGAAAAAAGCGGCGTGCGCCAGAGCACGCTGAAGCGGTTCTGCCCGATCTGGTCAATCTGCAGGTATGCCGGCCTCACCTCATGCGCGGAAGCTGCGCCGGCCATCGCAAGGACCGCCATGACCAGGGCGAACAGCAGCCCGGCGACTGCCGGGCGGGATCGTGCGGCGCGGCTCATTGCGAGATCGACTCCTGGGCGGTGCCTGCGGCATCCGGACTTCTGACGTCGCTGAGATCGACCTGATCCAAGGGTACCACGACGACCTTGTAGCGGGAGCGCATCTCTTCGAGCGCGTTGCGCTTCACCTCCTGGTAACGGGCGTTGAGCCAAGCCGCCTTTACGTCGGGCTTCACTTCCTCGTAGAGGGGAATGCGGCCCGGCTCGGTAGAGTCTACCCAGACGAGATGCCAGCCATAGCCCGACTGAACCGGCCCCTGCCATGCGCCAGGCTCTAGGCCAAAGAGAGCTTCGGCGAAAGCCGGACCGAACTCTTTCGCCGTCTGCGCCGGTGTGGCGTCGCCATAAAAACTGCGCAGCATGAACGGATCGGCCAGTGCCTGGCCCTCGGGCGCGTCCACAGGCTTGCCGGTCAGCACGGCAAGCGCGGCTGTAGCGTCCTTTTGGGCCCCGTCGTTGCCGCGTTTATCGGGAGAGAAATAGAGGTGACGAAAGCTGGCATGCGGAGGCAACGCGAAACCGTCGGAATTCTTCGAATACCATTCGGCCAGTTGGGCATCCGTAGGCTCCTCCAGGCCGGCCAGATCGGCCGCCAGGAAGTCCATCTTCTGCGCAAGCCGCCGCTTGATGATCTGGTCGTCCTTATCGAGGCCGAACGCAACGGCTTCGCGCGATAGGATTTCCTCCGTCACTTTCTGGTCGACGAGGCTCTGCAGTTCCTGCGGACTTGGCGTGGGCCTGCCCTGCGCGAGCCACGAGATTGCCAGCTGCTGCACGTCATTCTCGGTCAATTCGATGACTTGCGGGTCGGCTGCGGCCTGTTCCGGTTCGGCCACGAAGAAGTGGTAGCCGCCGAAAACAAGCGCTCCGACGACAAAAAAATGCAGCAGCGGCTCGCTCAGGATTTTCCGCAATGCGTGCTTTGGCATGTGTCACCCATGTTTGCCGTTGGAAGCGCTTTGCGCAGCGATTTGTTGGTTGCCCGTCTCATTGGGCGGCCGGCAAGACAGCCTGCCCGGCGGTAAGAGGACTGCTCTTCAGGTAGCTGAGGATCGCAAATTGCCCTGCAGGGTCCTTCACGTCGTTCGACCTGATGATGTCGACATAATCCGGTGTCGCGTCCCAGGCCTCCCAGTTCGCCAGTTCCGTCGCCACGAAGCCGGCCATCGGCTTTCGTGCCTTGATGAAGGCGCGATATGCTTGGACGACCTTTTCGCGAGAAATCGCTGCATCCGCTTCGCCCTGCACGCTCAACGCAAGCAGGGCCGCATCGATCTCTGGAAGCGTGCGCTGGCGATCCGTGAAAAATGTCGTGTGCAGCCAGCCGAGGCGCGACGGGCCGCGCAATTCAAGATCGGCGGCAAGCATCGCCGAAAGGTTTGTCGCGTCCCGCACAAGCAGTGCCTGGCCGATCTGTTTCTCCAGGCCGGCGGCGTCGTCCTGGCCCCCTGCGACACCGAGCAACAAGGTGTAGACGGAACGCCGGGACGACAAATCAGGATCTGCGATCCAGCTTCTGAGCGTCTCCACGTCAATGCGAGGCTTCAGGGTGCGCATTGCCTTGTAGGGCGCCCGCAGCAGTTCGCCATAGGCGATCTCTGCCGCTAGCGTCTGGCCGTCGTTCACATACGGCCAGACCAGCGCCAGACGCTCCTGCCATTCCGCATCCGTCAGCGTAGACCACGCCGTGACCTTCGAGGGCCACAGCCGCACCGGCTGATCGGCCGCGCTCTGCTTCGTCTTCGCCAGTTGCCGCAGCCAATCCGCATATTGTTCGCCGATTGCTCCGAGGCTCATCCACGTCTCCGACGTCCTGCTTCGCAAGAGCAGCAGGGGCTGATCTGCGCTTGCAGCGGACGGCTTTTGGACCGCCGTCTGGCCGTCCATCGACATCGCGAGTTCCGCCGCTCCAAGCGCCACATCCGCCCGGGCAATGCTCGCATCGAGGGCGACATCTCCCTTGACCACCGCGACCACGCGGAAGCCGGTTTTGCCTGCGGACTCGACCGCAAGGACGGCCTGATCGGCAGAATCCAGCTTCTGTCCGGGCGTGACG
>JAEYXI010000694.1 GCA_023428515.1 Pseudomonadota bacterium
CCAAGGGAAACCTGGCCGTCGGCCAGCCCCACCGTCCGAAAAAAACAAGAACGCCGCCCGGTGTGACAAGTTGCATCGTGACCGGTGACCTTGACCTTCAACCATATGGCGTCCTGGTCACAATCCGTGCGCAACTCGACAACCTGCTGGAGATTGCCGGACGTTTCGCCCTTCTTCCAAAGGCTGTTGCGCGAACGCGACCAATAGTGCGCGACGCCGGTCTCGATGGTGAGCGCCAGCGCCTCGGCGTTCATGTGCGCGACCATCAGGAGCATGCCGTCACTGGCGTCGGTGACGATTGCCGTGACGAGGCCACTGCCATCAAAGCGCGGCGAGAAGACCGAGCCTTCCTCCAACGCCTTCTTGTCCGCCGATGGTTTCGGGAATGTGATCGTGCTCATGAGCAATTCCTGCGGCTCCGCGAGGGGAGCCGCGCTTCAAAGGGTTCCATATCCGCCAGAATGCCGCGCCAGGCTGGCGACGGCAACCATCGTCAGGCGATGGCGTGGCCGCCGCGCACCATGGTGACGAAACGCACCTGCTCTTCCGGACTGTCCTTGAAGATGCCGGTGAAGGTGGAGGTGAGGGTGGTCGAGCCCTGCTTGCGGATGCCGCGCATGGCCATGCACATATGCTCGGCCTCGATCATGACGGCGACGCCGCGCGGATTGAGCACCTCCTGGATGACGCTGGCGATCTGGGCCGTCAGCGCCTCCTGCGTCTGCAGGCGATGGGCGAAGATGTCGACCACGCGGGCGATCTTCGACAGGCCCACCACCTTGCCGTCGGGCAGGTAGCCGACATGCGCCTTGCCGATGATCGGCACCATGTGGTGTTCGCAATGCGAATGGAACTGGATGTCGCGCACGATGACGAGGTCGTCGTAGCCGGCGACTTCCTCGAAGGTGCGGCCGAGTTCGTCGGCCGGGCACATGTCGTAGCCGTTGAACATCTCGCGATAGGCCTTGGCGACGCGCTTCGGCGTGTCGACCAGCCCTTCGCGGGTGGGGTCGTCGCCGGTCCAGCGCAACAGCACGCCCACGGCCGCCTCGACTTCGGCCTCGGTCGGCCGGTTGGTGACCGGCTTGTCCATATAGGCCTCGGGCGGCATGATTTTCTTAATGACGGCGTCCATCAGAGTGTCTCCCGTAGTTCCCCTCAAGGGAGGAACGAGTTGAACGGATCACAGTCTCATGGGAAGCGCCCATAGCTGCGAAGTCTGCTCCGCAAGGCATGACCGC
Organism: Pseudomonadota bacterium; assembly: GCA_023428515.1. The sequence goes on from JAEYXI010000694.1 coordinate 1,242, forward strand.
CTTGTCGATTTCGGAGCGCAACCATTATATATGTTCGAAGAGGACGAAAGGAAGATGCGCAAGCGGCATCGACCGGTCGCCTTACGGCGGCGGATTGGAAAACTATGATCGACGACGTCTACAACGCGAAAATTCTTGGCTTTGCCGGGAATATCGCGCGGATCGGCCGGCTTGAGCAGCCGGACGCAACGGCGACCGCTCATTCCAAGCTTTGCGGCTCGACCGTGACAATCGATCTCAAGATGCAGGACGGCGTCGTCACCGATTTCGCCCATGTGGTGAAGGCCTGCGCGCTCGGCCAGGCATCATCCTCGATCATGGCCCAGACCGTGGTCGGCGCGTCCTCCGAGGAGCTGCGCGCGGTGCGCGAGACGATGCGCAGGATGCTGAAGGAGAACGGCGCGCCGCCCGAGGGCCGCTTCGCCGATCTCAAATATCTGGAACCGGTGCGCGACTACAAGGCGCGTCACGCATCCACCATGCTCACCTTCGACGCGGTGGTCGATGCGATCGGCCAGATCGAGAAGAAGCGCGAGGAGCAGGCGGCGTAGAAGCCCTTTCGGCGCTTATCTCGGCAGTCAACCAATCTGCGAAGATGCGGGCAGGGGGGCTGAGTGCCTCGAAATCAGGCGCGACCAGCCAATAGCTTCCGAACGGAATCGTCTCGCTGAACGGGCGCACCAGCGTGCCGGCCGAAAGGTCTCCGGCATTGATGAAAACATCGCCGAGCGCTACGCCGTGACCTAGGATGGCAGCCCTTGTGGTGAGCGTGCCATCCGCGAAGATCGGGCCACGCTGCGGGGTCACCTCTGCGGCTTCAGCCGTCTGCAGCCAGCGTGACCACCCATCGCGATTCTCTTCGTGCAGCAGCGTGTGGCCTGCAAGGTCTGCGACCGTGTTCAGCGGCGGCCCCTTCGCCAGAAGGTCGGGCGACAGCATCGGCGTTGCGATGCTGTCGAAAAGATATTTCGACTGCGTTCGCGGCCAGGATCTCTGTGTGGCACCGTGACGTATCGCGAGGTCTGCTTCGTGGGTACGGAACTCGACGAGGCGCGAGGTGATATCGACGGCCACATCTATTGCCGGGTTCGCCTTCTGGAACCGGTCAAGCCTCGGCATCAGCCACGATCCGCCAAAGAATGGCTCGGTGCTCAGCTTGACCAGATCGCTGTTTGGCCTTGCCTGGATTTCGGTCAACTTCAGGTCGATGGCGTCGAAGCTCTGGGTGAGTTGCGCGAGCAGATCCTGTCCCGCTTCGGTCAACGCGACGCGCCGGTGAAGCCGCTCGAACAGCGGACGACCGATTTGCGCTTCCAGTTCCCTGATCTGGCGGCTGATAGCGGCCTGCGAGACGAAAAGTTCTTCCGCGGCGCGGCTGAAGCTCAGGTGCCGACCGGCCGCTTCGAAGCTGCGCAAGGCTGTCAGGGGCAATCGGCCACGCTTCATATCGTCGTATAACCTCAAGTCATACGATGCCGAAATTATACTCGTTTGAAGCCAAGCGCCAGCCGCTGTCTACTTCTGCCAATCAGGAGACACGGCCATGAACGACTATCTCGAAATCTTCAGTGACGTCGTCCTGCTCGCCACGTTCCAACCCCGGTGGCGCGAGCGGTTCTCCTCGCAACCCCGTATCGACGACGCGGGTCGCAGCCGGCCCCGGGCAATTTTTGCTTCTGATAGGCGTCCCGGGATGCCGCAACGATCATGAAAAAAGGGCGGCACAAGGCCGCCCTACGACCCGAGTTACTCAGCCAGGAGATCGCGCACCATCGGCATGACCTTCGTGCCGTAGAGCTCGATGCTCTTCATCATGTGCTCGTGCGGCAGCGTGCCCGACGAATACTTCATGTCGAAGCGGCTGGCGCCGAGCGCCTTGACGGTCTTGGCGATCTTTTTCGCCACCGTCTCGGGCGAGCCGACATAGAGCGAGCCCATGTCCGCTTCGGCATTGAACCGGGCAATGCTCGTCGGCCCCCAGCCGCGCTCGCCGCCGATCCGGTCGTGCAAGACCTTGTACCCCGGCCATAGCTGAGCGCGCGCTTCCTCGTCGGTCTCGGCGACATGGCCGGGCGAATGCACGCCGAGCGGCAGCGCCGGCTTCTGCAACTGCTCGGCGGCGCGATGGTAAAGATCGACGAACTGGCGGAAGCGCACCGGGTCGCCGCCGATGATGGCGAGCGTCATCGGCAGTTCGTATTGCACCGCGCGCACCACCGACTCCGGGCTGCCGCCGACGCCGATCCAGGTCTTCAACGGGCCGCTCTCGACCTGCGGATAGACGATCTGGTCCTTGAGGCCCGGATGGATGGAGCCATTCCAGGTCACCGGGCCTTGCTTCAGCAGCGCGGCGAAAAGGTCGAGCTTCTCGGAGAAGAGACGTTCGTAATCGTTGAGCGAGAAACCGAATAGCGGGAAGGATTCGGTGAAGGAGCCGCGCCCGAGGATCACCTCGGCTCGGCCGTTGGAGATCGCGTCGATCGTCGAGAAGCGCTGGAAGACGCGGATAGGGTCGTCCGAGCTCAAGACGGTGACAGCCGAGCCGAGATGAATGCGCGTCGTGCGCGAGGCGATCGCGGCGAGCACGACGTCCGGCGCCGAAACGGCGAAGTCGTCGCGATGATGTTCGCCGACGCCGAAGAAATCGATGCCCACCTGGTCGGCGAGCACGCCTTCGTCGATCAGGTTGCGCAGAACCTCGGCCTGCGACAGAAGCTTGCCATCTTTATCGACCGTGACGTCGCCGAACGTGTCTAGTCCGAGTTCGATCTGCTGCTTGTCTGACATGGTGTCCACTTGGGCTGGATTTGGCGGATGGGTCTTGGGAAAGTACTGCGCGACACTTAGGTATGGCGCGACGGTTGATCCAACCGCCATGAAGTGAACAGTCCGTCCGCGAAGTTCAAGCAGGCACCGCGAAGTAACAAAGTGACCGAGCATTCGCATAGGGAGCGAAACCGCAGCGCCGGCCGCAACTGGCCGGGACCGTGGCGCAAGACGCCGGGCAGGGTGGTGGGCACGTCGCTGGTTCGCCTCTACCAGCTCACATTGTCAGGTTTCGTCGGCAATTCCTGCCGCCATTTGCCCACCTGCTCCGAATACGCCTACGAGGCGATCGCCCGGCATGGGTTTTGGGCCGGCGGATGGATGGGGCTCTTCCGCGTCATGCGCTGCGGTCCGGGAGGGACCCACGGCATTGATCGTGTACCCGAGGCGCTCGAAGATCGTTTCCGTTGGTTTGCGCCGTGGAGGTACTGGCAAGTGGGACGGCGGCGTTAAGGCGACGAACTCTTGCTTTTGCCGAGCTTGCGAAGCATTCGCTCCACCGCCGGCTGCAACGAGCTCCATTCGAGGGGCGCAATCTCGGCGTCGAGATCATCTTGCCACTGCTGGGTCAATACGGCGCCTTCCAGCCCCGTGGAAACGGACGACTTGCCGGGCTTCATCGGCCATTTCGCCCTGGTTTTCACGGGTACGACCAGTCCTCCCGCGGACGCCACTGCATAATCGCAGATGGCCGGGTCGCAATACTCGTCCACCAACGCGGCGAGCACCACGGCGGAGGGGGCGAAAAAAAGTCCGACGACTTCCTGATTGGAAGCCTTGCGTACGAAATATGCTCTCAAAGACAGCTGCCCCGACCGAGGGAACTTTAATCATATGCGCGCGGCGGTGGTGCAAATCACCAGATCGTGAGCATGCTTACTACCAGATCGTGAGCACGCTTACAAAATGCCCGTCCGACAGGTCATTACGCCAGTTAACGGCTTGGTGTTATGGCTATATGACATGACGCCTCCCTATATTGACAACATCCTGACACCCTTTACGTCCGGCGATCCCGCCTCTAAAACGCCGCTCAAATCACCACCCGCGCTCGTTTGCGGGACTGGATAGGAGAAAGCCATGTCGAACGTTTCCCTGAAATTCCCCGATGGTTCCGTGCGCGACTACGACGCCGCCACGACGGGTGCCGCGCTTGCTGAATCGATCTCGAAATCGCTGGCGAAGAAGGCCGTCGCCTATGTGCTCGATGGGACCCTGCGCGACCTCAGTGACCCGATCGGACGCTCGGGCAGCGTCGAGATCGTCACCCGCGACGATCCGCGCGCGCTCGAACTGATCCGCCACGACACCGCCCATGTGCTCGCCGAAGCCGTGCAGGAACTGTGGCCCGGCACGCAGGTGACGATCGGTCCGGTCATCGACAACGGCTTTTACTACGACTTCGCGCGCAATGAGCCGTTCACGCCCGAGGATTTCCCGGTCATCGAGAAGAAGATGCGCGAGATCATCGGCCGCAACAAGCCCTTCACCAAGGAGGTCTGGGACCGCGACCGTGCGAAAAAGGTCTTCCGCGACAAGGGCGAGGCCTACAAGGTCGAGCTCATCGACGCGATCCCCGAGGACCAGGATCTCAAGATCTACTACCAGGGCGACTGGTTCGACCTCTGCCGCGGCCCGCACATGGCCTCGACCGGCCAGATCGGCAACGCCTTCAAGCTGATGAAGGTAGCCGGCGCCTACTGGCGCGGCGACGCCAACAACCCGATGCTGACGCGCATCTACGGCACGGCCTGGGCCGACCAGGCTGAGCTCGACCAATACATCCATATGCTTGAGGAGGCCGAGAAGCGCGATCACCGCAGGCTTGGCCGCGAGATGGATCTCTTCCACTTCCAGGAGGAGGGGCCGGGCGTCGTCTTCTGGCACGCCAAGGGCTGGAAGATGTTCCAGAACCTGATCGCCTATATGCGCCGCCGGCTCGGCGACGACTACCAGGAGGTCAACGCCCCGCAGGTGCTCGACAAGAGCCTGTGGGAGACCTCGGGACACTGGGGCTGGTACCAGGAGAACATGTTCGCGGTGAAATCCGCGCATGCTTTCACTCATCCCGAGGACCCGGAGGCAGACCAGCGCATTTTCGCGCTGAAGCCGATGAACTGCCCCGGCCATGTGCAGATATTCAAGCATGGGCTGAAGTCCTATCGGGACCTGCCGATCCGGCTGGCCGAGTTCGGCAGCGTGCATCGCTACGAGGCGTCGGGCGCTTTGCATGGTCTGATGCGCGTGCGCGGCTTCACCCAGGACGACGCGCACATCTTCTGCACGGAAGAGCAACTCGAGGCGGAGATCCTGAAGATCAACGACCTGATGATGTCGGTCTATGCCGATTTCGGCTTCGACGATGTGGTGGTCAAGCTCGCCACGCGCCCGGAGAAGCGCGTCGGCACCGATGCCGCCTGGGATCATGCCGAGGACATCCTGCGGCGCGCGCTGGCCAGGATGGCGCGCGAGGACAACCGCATCAAAACCGGCGTCAACGAAGGCGAGGGCACGTTCTACGGCCCGAAGTTCGAATATACGCTGAAGGACGCGATCGGCCGCGAATGGCAGTGCGGCACGACGCAGGTCGATTTCAACCTGCCGGAGCGTTTTGGCGCCTTCTACATCGGCTCCGACTCGGAGAAGAAGCAGCCTGTCATGGTCCACCGCGCCATCGCAGGCTCGCTGGAGCGGTTCCTCGGCATATTGATCGAGAGCCATGCGGGCCAGATGCCGCTATGGTTCGCGCCGGTGCAGGCGGTGGTCGCGACGATCACTTCGGACGCCGACGATTATGCGCGCGAGGTCGTAGCCAGGCTGAAGGATGCGGGGCTTTCCGTCGAGATCGACCTGCGCAACGAGAAGATCAACTACAAGGTCCGCGAGCACAGCCTGGCCAAGGTGCCGGTCATTCTTGTTTGCGGAAAGCGCGAGGCGGAGGAGGGGACGGTGAACATCCGCCGTCTCGGCTCGCGCGACCAGCAGTCGATGCCGCTTTCAGCCGCGATCGAGGCCCTGGTCGACGAGGCCACCCCGCCGGACATCAAGCGCAAGCGCGTCGCGAAAATGGCTGCATGAGAATAGGCGCCGGGCTTCAATCCCGGCGTCTGTTTTTGTCAGCAGGTCCGAGGCGTGCCTGACGTCGAGAGCGGGCAGCGCGGCTTCATCACCGGCACCTCGATGCGAGGCTTTCGCTGGATCGCCAGGCTGTCGATCTCACGGTTGAATTGCTGCCGCTGTTGAAAGTTCTCCCGCTGCTGGCGGCTCTGCAGCGTCTGCAACTGGCCTGAGTTCAGCATAGGTCCGACAACGATTGGCCTGTCTTGCGCGAAGGCAGCCGACAGCGGCAATGTCATCAAAATTGCCGTGATGACCGCGGCCGAATTTTTGCGGTGTGTGCTCATATCAGAATAGTTAGTGCGCATTGCTGCGATACCCAATAGCTGCAGATGCAAACCAAGAGTCCCGCTTCGCAGGCAGGACTCTTCCTTGCCCTGCTAGCTCAGCATTGTCCCGCATCCGCCAGTCGCTGCGTGCAGGTGATGTCGTTACGGTAGCGCCCGTTCGCGCCATCCCGATAGCCGTCGCGGTAGCCTTGCCTGTAGGCGGATCCTCTAGGTGGATAGTAGACCCTGGAAGGCGCGTAGTAGCGTGGCGCGTAATAACGCGGCGCATAATAGCCGTCGTCGTAGTAACCGCCGTAATAGCGGTTGCCGTAATATCCGCCGTAATAGCTGTTGCTATTCGCGATGGCTCCGCCGATCAGCGCGCCGGCGACGAAGGCCCCGGCCGGATACCACCAACCATCGTAGTTGCGATAGCCGTGCCTGTAATTCCGGTAGCCCCTATAGCCACGGTAGTATCTATCGCGGACAAGTGTAACGTCGGATTGTGTGGAGACCGTCTTTGGCAGGAAGATCGGCGCCGCGTTGGCCTGGCCGCCCTGAAAGGTCCCTGATGCGACGAAAGCCACGGCAAACGCGGCCGCGGCTAGACCTGTAACAAGCTTTCTCATTGCGATGTCCTCGCTGAAGCCCGGGTCCCTCCACCACAAACGATACAACATTCGGTATTGTTCCGCATCAGCCTCTTTCGATGCATGGGAGAAATGACGTGAGGCAATGGCAGCTCGCTCACGGTCGGCAGCTCGATCTCGGCGCTAAAGCGCAACTCATGGGCATTCTGAATGTCACCCCGGACAGCTTTTCCGACGGCGGAGAGTTCAGCGAGCAGGAGCGGGCTGTGGAGCACGGGCGTCTCATGGCATCCGATGGGGCCGCGATCATCGATGTCGGCGGCGAGTCCACCAGGCCGGGCGCCTCTTCGGTCTCTGCGCGCGAGGAACAGGCGCGGATCCTGCCTGTCATCGAAGCGCTGGCAGCGGCGGGCGATTTCGTCATTTCGGTCGACACGTACCGGGCCGAGACGGCAAGGCTGGCGGTGGCGGCCGGCGCGCATATCGTCAACGACGTGCACGGCCTGCAGCGCGAGCCCGACATCGCGCAACTGGCGGCCGAGACGGGCGCGGGCCTCGTCATCATGCACACCGGGCGCGACCGAGAGCGGCTTCCCGACGTCATCGCCGACGAGTTCAGTTTCCTGGAACGATCACTGGAGATCGCGCGGCAAGCCGGCGTACGAGACAGGCAGATCGTGCTCGATCCCGGTTTTGGCTTCGCCAAGCGCAGCGAGGAGAATCTCCAGCTCATGGCGCGCTTCGGTGAACTTCAGGCGCTGGGTTTCCCGCTGCTTGTCGGCACCTCGCGCAAGCGCCTGCTCACCGATATCGAGGGCGGCGACAAGAAGGCCCGAGACGCGGGAACGGCTGCGACCAGCGTCATTCTCAGGTTGAAAGGCGCGGCGATCTTCCGGGTACACAATATCGCGGCGAACAAGGACGCGCTGGCCTTCGCCGACGCCATGCTGGAGCGCGAGAAGAGGTCAGACGGTTAAAGCAGGATCGGACTTCGCCGGCGAGGTGCTCGCCGGCTGCGGCATGCCGCCGATGCGGCGATAGACGAAGCCCTCCTGTCCCGGCGCCTCATTGCCGGCGGGGCGGCCCGACTTGGCGACCGCTGCCATGCTGGCATGCAGCGGCGACTTGATGCAGGCAGGATCGGTCGCCGCGGCGTCGCCGGCGATCGCCATCGCCTGGCAGCGGCAGCCGCCCCAGTCGATCTCGCGGCGGTCGCAACTCCGGCATGGCTCCAGCATCCAGTCGGTGCCGCGGAACGCGTTGAAAGCAGGCGAATCCGTCCAGATCTCGCGAAGCGTGCGGGGACCGAACTGCTCGAAGGTTAGCGATGTGATCGTCTGCGCCGCATGGCAAGGTAGCACGGTGCCATCAGGCGCCACCATGAAGGCGTCGCGCGCCCAGCCGCCCATGCAGGGCTTTGGATAGGTGGCGAAATAGTCGGGCGGGACGAAGTCGATGTTCAGGATGCCGACGAGCCGTTCGCGCGCCTCCTCGACGATCTCGGCCTGGCGCTCGACGGAGGCGCGGTCGGGCATCAGCGCATCGCGATTGACCAGCGCCCAGCCGGCATACTGGACATTGGCGATTTCCAGACGCTCGGCGTCGAGCGACAGCGCCAGCTCGATGAATTCAGGCACTTCCTCGATGTTGTGGCGGTGGATGGGCGCGTTGATGGTGAGCGGCAGGCCGGCGTCGCGCGCGCGTCGCGCCGTTTCCAGCTTCTTCTCGTGGCTTCCCTGGTGGTTGCCTATGCGGGCCGTGGTGGCCGCGCGGGCGCCCTGGAAGCTCAGTTGCAGATGATCGAGTCCCGCTTCGGCGAGCGCCTCGATCCGCCCTTCGGCGATGCCGACGCCGGCGGTGATCAGGTTGGTGTAGACGCCGCGACGCGAGAGCCCTGCCACCAGTTGCTCGAGGTCGCGGCGCAAAGTCGGCTCGCCGCCCGAGAGGTGGATCTGGAGCACGCCGAGATCGGCCGCCTCGTCGAAGAGGGCAAGCCAGGCTTCGGTGTCGAGCTCCCGGTTGGCCTTTAGAAGTTCGGTCGGGTTGGAGCAATAGGCGCACTGCAGCGGGCAGCGGTGCGTCAATTCCGCCAGCATGCCGATCGGGGGGAGGAGGGGCTCGCTCATAGCTTCACCAGCAGCTTGTCGGACCACTCCTGGAAGAAGGCGGTGACGTCGGCCGCTACGTCCTCTTCCGGCGCATTGTATTCGCTGGCAAGGTCGGCGACGATCTTGCCGACGGAAGAGCGTCCGTCGCAGCGGCGCAGGATTTCGAGGCTGATCTCGTTCGGCCAGAACACCTTTTCGGGCGACAGGACGGCGAAGGCCTGGCGGACGGGATCGTACTGGATGCGCACATGCCTTGGCAGCGCCGGCACGGCCTGCGGCGAAACCATTGCTCGTTCGCGCAGCGCTGTCATGTCGCCGGCTCCTCCGGCTGGAATGCGCCGGGCGGAATGTTGCCCTTTTCGCCATAGGCATGCTGAAGCGCATCCAGCATGGCCCATAGTATATCGCACTTGAAAACAAGGGCGTCGATCGCCGCCTGCTGCCGCTCCGGCGTGTCGGCATGCTGAAGGACATAGGCGAGCGCGAAGTCGGCATCGCGCGAAGCCTGCTCGGGCCGCTTGCTGAAATAGGCCAGCGTGCCCTCGGTGATGTAGTCGTATTTGGCGAGCATCGCCGGCACCCGCTCGCCGATGATGACAGGCGAGAACAGTTCCGTCAGCGACGATGCGACAGCTTCGAGCAGCGTGCGGTTGGCGCAGAAGGAGAGGTACGCGC
>JAEYXI010000559.1 GCA_023428515.1 Pseudomonadota bacterium
CCCGGCGCCCCCCCGGCGCCCGCCGCAAGGTCGTCGAAGAAAGGATCGGCCGCTACCGCCGGTATTTTCAGGAAGTCAGCGTGCCAATTGGCAAGCGCGTCCCGCCCGGCGCGCCAATCGAACGTACCGAAACGAAAATCCGAGTAAGACAGGGCCGTGCCAATGGCCGCATGGCCGATCGTGAACGGCGTCTCGATTAGGTCTGGCACTTCCGCATTTAACCGGTCCAGGACCGTTTGATATTTCGCTCCCAGCGCGGCGGTGAATTCGGCCGATCTCAAGGCTCCCGGCCGGTTCCGCTCCGTGAACCAGCCCAGCAGCAGGTCGATGGTGCCATGGCCAAGCGCCAGACGCCGCAATGCCTCCAGACGGGTCTTTCCTTGCTCGGGGAATAGGCGCTGTCCGTCATGGCAGCTGTCGAGATACTCGCAGATGACGCGTGAATCATAGATCACGGTGCCGTCGTCGAGCACCAGTGTCGGAATCTTGGTCAGTGGATTGTCCCGCATCAGGTCCGGCAGCGGTCGATAGATGTCGACGACCGTATTCATAAGCTCGATGCGTTGAGCCAGGCCTGCCCAATGAACCGCCACCATGACGAGGCGGACGTACGGGGAGCGATGGGAATAATACAGCTTCATCGGTTCGCTTTCTTCGATCGGTCAGGCGGCTATGCTCAACACGCGGCGCTTCAGGAAAGCGTGGATCGCCTCGGCGATTTCCTCGGGGGTCTCGACCGTCTGATGATGGCTTGTCTCGATGGTGACGAACTCGACGCCCGGGATCGGACCCATGATGTTGCGCACGTATTCCGGCGAGCGGAACACATCCAGCGTGCCGCCGATGCCAAGTGCGGGGCACTGTATCGCCTTGACGTAGTGGGCGATGTCCATGTCGATCAACAATCGGTAATGCGCGACGAAACTGTCGGGGTCGTTGCCAAGCCAGCGCGCCCGGAAGGCGCGAAACCGCTCGGGATCGCGCTCGCGCAGCACAGGCGGATATCCGCTTGCCATCGCGCCCTCGACGATGGATTTCATCCCGTCGCGCAGCACATTTTCGAGCATGGCGCGCCGATTGGGTCGATCTTCCGGCTTCATGTCGATCGCGGGACTCATTGCGATCACCGCGGACGTCCGCTCCGGAAAGCGCGCGGCAAATGCGAACGCCGTCGCGGCTCCGAGAGCACAGCCCGCGAGCGCCGCCGGTTCCTTCAAGCCGAGCGCATCGAGCAGCGCCAGAAGATCGTCGCTCAGCAATTCGACCGACAGCTCGTTGCGCACCTTTTCCGACAGTCCACATCCGCGCGTATCGTAGCGAAGAACCCTGAAGCCTTGCGCAAATCGCGGCATGACCTGATCCCAGTTCTCGATCATCCCACCCATCTCGTGGATCATCACCAGGATTGGTCCGTTCGTGCCATGCAAGTCGTAGCGAAGCGACGTTCCGTTGACCTCGATGTAGTTCATTTGATCCTCGCCGAGATATGAAGTCGCAAACGTTTATTCCGCCGGATGCGGTATTGTTCGCGTGACCGGGGCAGTACGTTCGATAGAGAGGCAAAGCAGAATGACGATGGCGATGGCGCCGAGCCCGGCCACGGCCAGCAGGCCGCCTTCGAAGCTTCCAGTCAACGTCTTGACGTAGCCGACGATGTAAGGCCCGGCGAAGCCTGCCACGTTCGCAATGGAATTGATGGCTGCTATGCCTGCGGCGAGCGCAGGACCGCGCATAAAGGTGCTCGGTATGGCCCAGAATGGACCCAAGTAGGCGAACATGCCAAAGCCGGCGATCGAGATCGCGGCCATCTTGAGCACGGGATCGGACAGCAAGGTGGAGACGGCCAGGCTGACGACGGCAACCGCGATGGCAATGGCGGTGTGAACCTTGCGTTCGCCATGAGCATCCGAGCGCCTTGCCCACCAGACCATGCCGACAGCACCGACGATATAAGGCAGTGCCGCGACGAAACCGGTTGCAAGGTCGGACAGGCCGAAGTCTGAGATAATTTGCGGCAGGAAGAAGCTGACGCCATAGTTTGTCACCACCGCCCCGAAGCATACCAGGCCAAGGGCCAGCACCTTGGGGCTTTTGAGGGCGCTGCCGATGCCGTGATGATGTCCTGCGAACTCATTCTTCTCGGCGTCCATGCGCGCTTGCAGCCATCGGCGCTGGCCGGGATCAAGCCACTCTGCCTCCGCAGGCCTGTCGGTCAGGAAGAACAGCACTACCGCGGACAGCACCACGGCGGGCGCCGCCTCGATGATGAATAGCCATTGCCAGCCGGAGAAACCAAGCGCTCCATCCATACCCAAGATCAGACCCGAGAGCGGTGCCCCGATGACCGTCGAGAGAGGAATGGCGACCATGAAATAGCTGGAGATGCGAGCTCGATACTGGGAAGGGAACCAGAGCGACAGGTAAAAGACCACGCCTGGGAAGAAGCCGGCTTCAGCAACACCGAGAAGGGCGCGCAGGATGTAGAAGCTGGTTTCTCCCGTCACGAATGCCATGGCGCCCGAAATCAGGCCCCAGGTGAGCATGATCCGCGCGATCCAGCGCCTCGCGCCTACCTTTTCCAATATGATGTTCGAGGGTATTTCGAAGATGGTGTAGGTGATGAAGAATATACCCGCACCGAAGCCATAGGCCGCCGCTGACAGGCCGAGGTCGGCATTCATTTTTATCGCGGCGAAACTGACGTTGACGCGGTCGAGATATGCGATGAGATACGCGATGATCAGTAGCGGAACCAGCCGCCACGTCACACGCGCAATCGTGGCTCGTTCTTGTTCCATGACACCTTCCCTGCGATCTCTACTGGCTGGACTTTTCCGCGTTCAAACGTTCACCACCATATGATCGCAGCGGTGGATCTCCCTCGTCGAACGCAGCCAGCTTATTTTGGAGCGCGAGCATGACGCGGACACCCAGAGCAGACAACGCATCATCCCGGTAATTTTACTGACTGAAATTCTGTGGGATTAACTGCGATGCAAGAGTTGGGAGAGCCTGTTCGACGGCGGCATTAGACTGTCCATCGCTGAAGGCAAGAAGATCATGGCGGTACTGCAGAGCGCTGTCGTGAGTCATGAGGCGGAGACCACGATCGAGCGACGCCCGACTGATGGTGCAGACGGCGCGGGAAGCACGATGCCCTACCGACAGGGCGGCCCGCATCTGGCCAGACGTCGAGATAGCCTTCGACCTTCCAGGCAGAGCGCCCGATGAACAGCTCGACATGTGGGCAGTCGATGAGCTCTTCGTAATTCTGCGGATTGACCGAGCTGCCATAGAGACAGGGGATCTTCCGCCCCAGAACGTCTTGCGCGACAGAAATGATCTCGGCCTGCCTTGCGTCGTCATATTCGGAGGTAGCCGGGAGGCCACTGACGCCGATCGCCCAGACCGGCTCGTAGGCGCGCAGGATTTCCGCAGCCTTCTGCCCGGGCCTGATCGGCCGCGATCACTCCGCACCTGTGGCCGAGCCGGCAGGCGGGCGGCCATGGCCGATCATCTCGCTCGTCGGCGGAAAATGGACCACCTTTCGCGGTTTTGCGGAGGAGGTGGCGGACACGCACCCCAGGAAAGTTTGCAACACACCCCTCACGCAGCATATTGTAAATCTAAAAATACATATGTATCGATGAGTCCGAGCAGCGTTGCCGTGCGGGTGGAGATCGGCGGGTAGCGTGGTTTGAAGCTCGCACTCAACCTTGAGAGGACATCATGAAGACGTTGTTTCGGCTGGCCGTAGCCGGTCTTTTGCTCGCATCTACGTCCGCACTCGCGCAGGACGCCGCGCCCGGCACGACGAAGAAGGACAGCTACCGTTTCGTCATCATCCCGAAGGTCGTACATCCGTGGTTCGACAAAGTGAATGATGGCGCCAAGCAAGCGGCTGCCGCAATCGAGGCGCAGACTGGCTCGAAGGTTCAGATCGAATACAGCGCGCCGCAGCAGGCCGACGTCGTCCAGCAGAACCAGATACTCGAAAGCTCGATCGCCACCCGTCCGGACGGCATTGCCATCGACTTGCTCGATCCGGCCGGCAACCGCGCTCCGCTCGAAGACGCGGTTGGCCAGGAGATCCCGGTCACCATCTTCGACTCGGTCGCGCCGGAAGGTATGGAACTGACCAGCATCGGCAACGACTTCTGCGAGCAGGCGTCGATCGCCTCGCGTCGTTTGATGGAACTTCTCGGCGACGAGGGTGGCGAAGTCGCCATCATGATGGGCGTGCCCACCGCGCCGAACCACGCAATCCGCGCCGAATGCCACCAGAAGGTGTTCGCCGAAAACCCGAAGATCAAGGTCGTCGCCACCGGCATCGACAATGACGACATCGAGACGGCGCAGAAGCAGGCCGCGGCGATCATGCAGGCCAACCCGAACCTCAAGGGCTGGGTCGCTTGTGACGCCGCCGGTCCGATCGGCATCGGCCAGGCGATCAAGGAAGCCGGCAAGACCGGCCAGGTGAAGCTCGTCGGCCTCGACGACTTGCCCGAGATGATCCAACTCATCAAGGACGGCGTTGCCGACTCCTCGTCCTCGACCAAGCCGGAAATGCAGGGCTACTGGTCCGTCATGACCATGTGGCAGAAGGCGACAGGCATCGAGACGCCGAAGTACATCGACACGGGCATCGCCGTGCTGACGCCGGACAACATCAAGTAAGATGCTGAAACGGGGCAGGCCGGTCTTGCCCCGTTTTCACCCGCCTGGACTTCGGGTCCCGGCCATGCCCATCCATCAAGGACGACCCGTCGACCTTCGGAAAAGACAAAATCGTGGCTTATCTTGAAACACATGGGCTCGGCCGGGACTTCACCGGCGTGACCGCGCTGAACAATGTCGACATTTCCGTCGAACTTGGGCGCGTTCACGTCTTTGCCGGCGAGAACGGTGCCGGCAAATCGACGCTGGTGAAGCTCTTGACGGGCGCCTACACGCCGTCGCGCGGGACGATCCGCATCGACGGGAAGGATCCGCTCGAGGATGCCAGCCTCTTCCGCAATATCGCCTATGTCCCCCAGGAACTAACGCTGTTCCCGCATATGTCGGTGGCGGAGAACCTTTTCCTGCCCTACAGCCGCTCGGGCCACGGTGGGGCCACCGTCAATCGCAAGCGCCTCGAAGCGGAAGCGGTCGAGATTCTTGTCCGCTTCGGCATCGCGGCGGAGCCCTCCGATCTCGTCCGCACCATTTCCGTGTCTGACCAGCAACTCCTGCAGATCGCGCGTGCCTCCACCAATAAGGAGATGAAGGTCCTCATTCTCGACGAGCCGACCTCATCGCTGACCCGCACCGAGGTCGACCGCGTCTTTCGCGTCATTTCCGGCTTCCGCGACAGCGGTCACGCCATCGTTTTCATCTCGCACAAGATGGACGAGGTGTTCTCCATTGGCGACGACTACACTGTCCTGCGCAATGGCGAGAAGGTCGAGGCGGGCAAGCTGGCCGACACCGACGCCAACGGGCTGATCCGAGCGATGTCCGGCGAGGCGATCCATCTTGGCGACACGTTCCAGCCTCAGGCCGCCCCGCAGGGTGCAGGCGAGACGATCCTCCAGGTGCGCGGCCTCACGGGCAAGCACTTCGAGAATGTCGATTTCGACTTAAAGCGGGGCGAGATCTTAGGCTTTGCCGGGCTGGTCGGCGCCGGCCGCTCGGAAGTCATGCAGACGATCTTCGGTTTCCTGAAAGCCAAGGCCGGCACGGTTGAGGTGGAAGGCAAGCCGTGGAAGCTTGGCGACACCGCCGCCTCGATCCGCAACGGCATGATCTACCTCTCCGAAGAGCGCAAGCACCACGGCATTTTCCCGCTGATGTCGGTGCGCGACAATATAGGCATGTCGCTCTATGGCCAGACGGCCTCGGCGTTTTTCATCTCGGCGAGAAAAGAGCGCACCAGCGTCGCCGACATTATCAAGGCCTACGATATCAAGACGTCGGGCATGAACAAGCAGATCGTCTTCCTGTCGGGCGGAAACCAGCAGAAGGCGCTGATCGGCCGCGCCATGGCGCAGAAGCCGCGGGTACTCATCTTCGACGAGCCGACCAAGGGCATCGACGTCAAGACCAAGGCAGAGATCTACCGCATCATGAAAAGCCTGGCCGAAGAGGGCGTCGGCATCATCCTTGTCTCCTCGGAGATGGATGAGTTGCGCAAATGCGCGACGCGGATCGTGACTATGCACTCCGGCAAGGTGACCGGCACCTTCGATACAGCCAGCACGACCAGCGAAATGCTCGTCGGCGCGATATTCGGCAAGGAAAACAAATCCCATGCGGCCTAATCCACTGAAGGCGCTTGTCGCCAATCCGCTGGCTGGCGTGTTCGTCGCCCTCGTGGTGATCTTCGTGATCTCGGCATTGCTGTCGCCCTACTTCCTCACCGGTTACAATCTGTCGGTCGTGGCGCGCGCTCTCGCCTTCGTCGGCCTCGTCACAATCGGCCAGGCCTCACTGATGATCCTCGGCGAGATCGACCTGTCGCTCGGCGTCATCGGCGGCCTGTGCGGCGTTGTCGCCGGCATGTTGATGATCAATATCGGACTGGGGCCCTGGCTCGCGCTTCCGCTCGCATTGTTGCTCGGCGCGGCCTGCGGACTTCTCAACGGTGGGCTGGTTTCGTTCCTGCGCCTGCACTCGCTGGTGCTGACCATCGGCACGGCCGGCATCTTCGGTGGCGTCAACCTGGTTCTGACGCGTGGCGTCGCCATCACCGGTATCCCGCAGGAAATACAATATCTCGGGCGTGGTGATCTGTTTGGCGTGCCGATGCCGTTCCTCATTATGCTGGTCGTTCTCGCGGTCGTGTCCTTCGTGACCGTGAAAACACCATTCGGCCGCTACATGTATGCAATCGGCAACAACCCCGCTGCGGCACGCATGCTCGGCATCAAGGTCGATCGGGTCCGCATCTTGGTCTTCGTGTTCGCAGGTGCGGTGTCGGCTCTGGCCGGGCTGCTGATGGTGGCGCGCCTCGGCACTGCACAGCCGTCGATCGGAAATACCTGGGTGCTTGCTCCCATTGCCGCCGCCGTCATCGGCGGCGTCACCACGACCGGCGGCGTCGGGACACCGCTCGGCGCGATTTTTGGCGCCGCGATCATCGGCATCATCGAGAACATCATCGTTCTGTTCGGCGTCTCGCCCTACTGGCAGGGCATGGTGAGCGGCGTGATCGTCGTTCTGGCGATTTCGTTCGATTCGATCTCGCGCCGATATCTGCGCGCCGACGCAGCCTAGACATTTCGCATAGGGATTTCGGAGGAAAGTATGAAGCTTGGACTGAACCTGTCCTTCGCCATCAAGAGATGGCTTGGCGGCGAGGAGATGGCGCGCATTGTCAAGGACGAACTCGGCTTCGACACCGTGCAGTTTACCTGGGACCTCGTCGATCCGTGGTGGCCGGCAGAGCAGCGCGACTCAATCGCGCGCGAATATGCAGACGCCTTCCGCCGCGCCGGCATCACCATCGAAAGTACCTTTGGCGGGCTGGCGTCCTACACCTACAACCACCTGCTGGCTCCGACACCGGAATTGCGCGCACTCGGCAAGCAGCACCTCAAGCGCGCCATCGACATGACGTCGGCCATGGGCATCAAGGCCGCCGGCATGCCGTTCGGATCGTTCTCGACCAAGGATTCGCTCGACCCCGCGCGCCGGGAAGAGATCTACCGGCAGGCGGTGGAGGCTTATCTCGATCTGACGCATCACGCCAAGGCGAGCGGCCTCGAGCGCCTCTATGTCGAGCCGGTGCCGCTCGCAACCGAGTTCCCGTCGTCGGCGACCGACGCATTGCGGCTGATGCAGGACATCAACGCCGAGAGCGGCGTCCCCGTGAGGCTGATGGTCGACTGGGGCCACGCACTGTTCACGCCGTTGTTCGGCGACAAGGCTGATATGGATTACTGGATGGACACCTGCGGCGACTATATAGGCGCCTTCCATATCCAGCAGTCCGATGGCCTGCTCGACCGCCATTGGAACTTCACCCATGAGGGCGTCATCACGCCGCAGCGCCTGGCCGAGTTCTGGAACCGCCATAAACTGACTGACCAGATCTACTTCATGGAAATCATCTACCCGTTCGAAGAAACGGACGAGCATGTGCTCGCCGACATGAAGGCATCCGTGGCTCTACTGCGGCAGGCCAGCTAAGCCCGCTCCCGAACTGATCCCCCGAGGAAAGACCGTGACCGTCAGAACGAAGAAGATCATGAACGCGCCGGAGAACATCATCTCCGAGATGATCGAGGGAATGATCGGGGCGCATCCAGCCCTGCTTCGTGTCGAGGGCGCCACCGGTCGGGCCGGCGTCGCGGTCGACGGCCCGCGTTCTGGCAAGGTCGGCGTCGTCGTCGGCGGCGGTGCCGGGCACGAGCCAGCCTTCGCCGGCTATGTCGGGCGCGGTCTGGCCGATGCGGCAGCGGTCGGAAACGTCTTCGCCTCCCCGTCGCCGGAGCAGATCATGGACGCCGCACGCGCAGCCGGTGGCGGCGCTGGCGTCATTTTACTCTACGGAAATTACTCCGGTGACGTGATGAACTTCGACATGGCGGCGGAGGAACTCGCGGCTACCGGCACGCCAGTGAAGAGCATCCAGGTCACCGACGACGTCGCATCTGCTCCGAAGGAACGGGCGGCCGAACGCCGCGGCATCGCCGGCGACTTCTTCGTCTTCAAGATCGCGGGGGCCGCCGCCGACCGACTGTTGCCGCTGGAGGAGGTCGAGCGTCTGGCGCGCCACGCCAACGCGTCGACGCGGACCATGGGCGTCGCGCTGTCGGCCTGCTCGCTACCGCAGACGCGCAAGCCGAATTTCGAGATCCCGGCCGACGAGATGGAAGTCGGCATGGGCCTGCATGGCGAGCCGGGTATCCGCCGGGCTCCGCTGGAAACCGCCGACGAACTCGCCTCCGATCTTGTTGGCGCCATCCTCGCCGATCTGGCTTTGCGCAAAGGCGACGAGGTCGCAGTGCTGGTGAACGGCCTCGGTTCCACCTCGGAGATGGAACTTTACCTGCTGCATCGCAAGACGCAGCACATTCTTGCTGAGGCCGGCATTCGCATAGCGCACAGTTGGGTGGGCGAATACGCGACATCGCTCGAAATGGCCGGCGCTTCGATCACATTGATGCGGCTCGACGATGAGTTGCGCACGCTTCTCTACCATCCGTGCCGCACGGTTGCCCTGACAGTCGGCGATGTCGCAGCTGCAGGAACGGCCCGTCAGGCGAGGTCGTCTGCGGCGGCCTCACCTCATGACGAGAGCGCCGGCAAGGGCACGGAGCGCAAGGAACTCGCCACAAGCGGCGACATCACACCCGCCATCTTCCGGCAGATGATGCGCAATGTCGGCAGGGTGATCGTCGCCGAGAAGGACTGGCTGTCCGAACTGGACGGCGTTATCGGCGACGGCGACCATGGCGTCACGATGGAGATCGGCTGGATCGCCGTGGGCAAGGCCCTCGACGAGGCACCTCAGGACGAGACGATCGAGGCGACCTGCAAGCGTATGGCGAAGGCGTTTCTCGATGCTGTCGGCGCTTCGTCTGGTCCGCTCTATGCTACCGCCTTCCTGCGCGCCGGTACAGCAGTAGGCCACCGCCTCAACCTCGACGCGACCGCGATGGCGGAATGGATCGCCGCCGCCTCGCAGGGCATCCGGGATCGTGGCCGCGCCGAGCCGGGCGACAAGACGATGGTCGACGCCTGGGCACCGGCCGCTGACGCCGCCAAGGCAATTGCGGACACCGGAGCTTCGTCGCTCGACGTGATCAAGGCTGCGAGTGCAGGCGCGAAGGACGGTATGGAAAAGACGGCGAACATCCCGGCACGCCGCGGCCGTTCGTCCAAGCTCGGCGAGCGTTCGCTCGGCCATATAGATCCGGGCGCCGCATCCACCTACCTGACGCTGCGCGCCATGGGAGAGGCCCTGCGCAAGGCGCTCGGATAGGCGCAGGAAATTCGGGAGGGAACCTTGGAAGACATTTATCGCAAGGCGCTGGACGAACTCCACGGCGTTCTGGTCGCCGTCGACAAAAGCCAGGCCGATGCCGCACTCGACCTGATTGCCGGCGCACAGCGCATCGCGCTCTACGGCGTCGGCCGGGAGGGATTGCAGATGAAGGGCTTCGCGATGCGGCTCTTCCATCTCGGCCTCGACGCGCATGTGGTCGGCGACATGACGACGCCACGTCTGGGCGAAGGCGATCTGCTGATCGTCTCCGCCGGCCCGGGCGACTTCTCGACCGTCAGCGCTCTCATCGAAGTGGCGAAATCGTCCGGGGCAAGGAGCCTGTGCGTGACGGCGGAGCCGGATGGCGCAGCGCCGCGCCGTAGCGATGCCACGCTCGTGGTGCCGGCGCAGACGATGGCACGCGACACGACCGCCCCAAGCTCGGTTCTGCCGATGGGATCCCTCTACGAGGGTGCACTATACGTACTGTTCGAAATGTTGATCCTGCAACTGCGGGACCGCCTTGCGGTCGATGCGGCAGGCATGCGGTCGCGCCACACGAATCTGGAGTAGATACGGTCTAATCTGCTATTCTAGGCTATGGATTTTCCGAGGCAAAACTGACGAGTGTCCGCCACGTGCTTGATAGAACCAAAGCCGAAGCAGGTGACGACGAGTTCCACTCGGATCGAGAGATTGCGCGCGTTGCGTGGCTTTATTTCATCGGCGGGATGACGCAAAAGGAGATTGCGGCCGAGCTCGGCACGACGCGCCTGCGCGTCAACAAGATGATCGGGCAGATACGCACTGCGGGTCTGGTCAACATAGAGGTACGCACTCCTCTTGCCGATTGCGTCGAACTCGAAGAGCGTCTGAAGGTTCGATACGGCCTGAAGGAAGCCGTGGTCGTTCCCTCCCTGACAGACCCCATTGATCAGCAGCGCACTATCGGGGAAGCAGCCGGCGAATTGCTGAATTCTGTGATCGCGGGCCGCGATCTCGGCGTCGGTATCGGCTGGGGACGGACACTGTCCTTCGCCACGCGCAGGCTGGAAATCAGGTCCAACCCCAATTCGTGGGTCGTGGGCTTGATGGGCGGCGTGACACGCGCCTCACTGACGAACACCTTCGAGGTCGCCATGTCCGTGGCCAAGGCTCTTGGTCTGGAATGCCACTACCTGACAGCTCCCATCTACTGTTCCAGCCCCGAAAGCCTCGAAGCGATCCTGCACAATGACGAGATCGCCGATGTACTGGCGCGCACGGAGATTGCAGACGTGGCGCTCGTGGCCTGCGGTGATCTCCACGAGCGATCGCCCATTCCATCGTTGCGGGTAGTGAAAGACAATCTTGATGAGCTCGAACGACTCGGCGCTGTGGGAGAAATACTGGGATACTTCCTGCGCGCTGACGGCGAGCCCGTAGATCATCCGCTCAACCGCTCAATCATGGCGATCTCGCTTGAAGCACTTCGCGAAAAGCCGGTCTCGGTGCTGGCATCCGGAGGATTGTACAAGGCGCCGATTATTCGCGCCACACTGCTCGGCGGTTACGTCAACCACATCGTTACGGATGAGGCAGTAGCGCGGGTGTTGCTGGGCCGCGTATAATGCTCGAGACGGTTCTATTGCAACCTTTCGGCATGAGGGCTGGACGCAGAGCTGCTGATCTGCTCACGGCCCCTCATCTCTCGTTAGTCTCGGGGCCGTGAGCAGATCGCGATCGCAAACAAGAAGGCTCGGCCCCGGTAGCAAGCTGCTCGCCAATGAGCAAGGCAAGTCGTTGCCGAGGCCAAGTCCGCCGATAGTCATTATTTCGTGGCCGTTCCCTGCTCCGCCAGGTAGTCGTGAATGATCGTGCCGGCCACGAGGGTGAAATCGGCGCGCCAGTAAAAGCCTTCCAACTGCTCGACGACGGGCAGTCTATAGATCGGAGCCTGGACATTGGCGCGCAGCTCGACAGAGCAGGGTCCACTCCAGCATTCGTGAACTTTCACCTGGTCGAGGCGCCGTGAGGTGATCTGGCGGATTGCCGGTCTGCCGTCGATGTGGTCGATCGCCTTGAGGTTGAGATTGAGAGCGAAGTCGAAATGGGCGCCCAGCGCGGCTGGATCTGCCCGGTGCTGCTTGTAGGCCAGCGTTCCAGTGAGGATGTCGATGTCGTTCCGTTCAACGGTGCCGACCAGTAGGTCTCCACGCGCCTGCAGCGATGGATTTGCGAATTTCTTGGGTTGTCCGTGAATCTCCCGACCGTGCACGACGCCGACGTCGGAGTGCAGGAACAGGTAGGGCGAATAGGCTCCGGAAGGACCATCGGGAAGGCGCGCCCCGAACATCACATTGCATTCATGGTACGGTCCCAGCCAGTCCGTGTCGTTCATCTTGTAGATATGGATCGCGACCACGTCGCCGACCGCTTCGAGAGGCGGTGGCAACAGGAACCGCATCGCAGCCGGATCGGTGCGGTAGAACAATGTCATGATCTCTGCGTTGCGAAACGCGAAGGGAAAGGGCGGTACGGTCGGTGCGTCCCATGGCGTCGAAAATCCACCGCGAACGATATCGGCGATCTCTGGCCGCTTGAGCGGTCCGTGGTCCTTTGTCATCGACGGCGTCCCTTTGTCCTGTCGCCCGTCTGTCCCGTGGTCGCTTCCTTGGTCGTCCGCAGGACGTTGCGCATGTGCTCCTGCATCGCCCGGCGCGCCTTCTCCGGCTGTGACAGCCGTATCGCCGCGACGATCCGGCGATGGTCCTCGATGCTGGTCCCGATCACCGCCTCGCTTTCCGAGGCCGTCTTCCTGAATTCCATGCCCAGCACGTTCATGCTGCTTGCTGCTCTGGCCAGAAACGGGTTTCCCGCCACCAGGGCAAGCTTTGCGTGGAAGGCGGTGTCATGGACGCGGTATTCGGCGGGCTCGCTGATATTGGCGGCTTGATCCTCGATGAGTTTTTCGAGTTCGGCGATATCAGGCAACTTAGCAGCGTTCGCCGCAAGGGCCGCAATCTCGCCCTCGATGACGGCGCGAGCCTGATAGAGGCCTTCCACCTCCATCT
>JAEYXI010000564.1 GCA_023428515.1 Pseudomonadota bacterium
CGCGCGTGCTTCGGACGCAAGGGATCGAAGACCGCGGCCGGGTCGGTTGCCGACGGGGCCGCCATCATGCGGCCTTGCGCTGCTGTGCGACCGGCGGCACGTGGAAGCCGACGCCGATGCGGTTGAAGCTGTTGATCACGCCGACCATCAGGGTCAGCGCAACCTGCTCTTCTTCGCTGAAGTTCGCCTGCACGGCTGCGTAGATGTCATCCGGCGCGCCCTTCTCGGGCAGGCGCGTCAGCGTCTCGGTCCAGGCGAGAGCCGCTTTCTCGCGTTCGCTGTAGAGCGTCGTCTCGCGCCAGGCCGAGAGCATCAGCACGCGCTCCTCGGTCTCGCCTGCATGGCGCGCTTCCTTCGAGTGCATGTCCAGGCAGACGCCGCAGCCATTGATCTGCGAAGCGCGGATCTCGACGAGCTTGATCAGCTTTTCCTCGAGTCCGTAGCCCTTCACGGTGTTGGCGAGATCGATCAGCGGCTTCACCAGGCCGAAATGCTTCACATAGGGGTTCATTCGAGCGGTCATCGTCTTCTCCTTTTGAGATGGTTCCGGAGACAAGACGAGATGGCAACGCCGGATGTGACATCGCCGTAAAAAAAGGCTAGGCAGCTTTCGTGATTACGAAATCCACATGGACGGCATCGTAGGGAAAAACGACCTTGCCATCTCCACTGCGGTCCAGCACGCCGTTGTCGAGCAGCTTCTTCACGTCGCCATGAACTGCCTTCACGTCGCGGCCGACACGACGGGCGACTTCCCGGATGCTCATCGGGCCGGCGCCGGTCATCGTCTCGATGATGTTCCAGCGCGGCGGAGCAAGCGTCTTCCACATCAGTTCGGCGGACGCGAAGGAGATGCGGTTGCCTTGCGGCTTGCCGCTGAACGCCGCGCTAGTTCGCTTCTTCACGTCTTCGAGCGAAGAAACGCCGATCTTGACCGCGTTCAATTCCGTTTCAGCCATATATCCACATCCGTCCAAAAATCGGCCTGCAAGGTTTCGATGTCGGCGAACGCGTAGGGATATTCCCGCCTGCCGATATGCTTGTGGTCGCCTTTGCCGGCCTCGTTGTCGTATCGCAAAACGCAGTTTCCTGCGGACATCAATGCAAGCCTATACTTGAAGTGATGCAGACTGCCTGGCAGCCTTCGTGGAAGGCTCCAGATCACGATCTCGACAAATGCATCATCTGCGAGATCGAAACGCTCGCGCAGAACCAGACCGGCCTTCATGTTGGACTTTGCCCCAACACCCAGGTGTTGTCAATAAATCCAACACCTGGCGGCGTCAACTGCCGGAGAGTTTAGGTCTCACTCCTCCGGAACGATGCGCACGGCGCCCTTGTCGGCGCTGGTGGCGAAGGCGGCGTAGGCGCGCAGCGCGGTGGTGACGTTGCGCTTGCGCTTTTCGGCGGGCTTCCAGCCCTTGGCGTCCTGCTCGGCGCGGCGAGCGTCAAGCGTCGGCTGGTCGACGAGAAGGTTGATCGTGCGGTTCGGGATGTCGATCTCGATCTGGTCGCCATTCCTGACCAGGCCGATCGCGCCGCCGAGTGCGGCCTCCGGCGAGACGTGGCCGATCGAAAGGCCGGAGGTGCCGCCCGAGAAACGGCCGTCGGTCAGAAGCGCGCAAGCCTTTCCGAGGCCCTTCGACTTCAGGTAGCTGGTCGGATAGAGCATCTCCTGCATGCCCGGGCCGCCCTTCGGGCCCTCGTAGCGGATGACGACAACGTCGCCTTCCTTGACCTCGTTGGAGAGGATGCCTTTTACCGCCGCGTCCTGGCTCTCAAAGACCACTGCAGGACCGGTGAACTTCAGGATCGACTCGTCGACGCCGGCCGTCTTCACCACGCAGCCGTCGAGCGCGACGTTGCCCTTCAGCACCGCCAAGCCGCCATCCTTGGAGAAGGGGTGCTCTGCCGAGCGGATGACGCCCGACTTGCGGTCGAGGTCGAGCTCGGCCCAGCGGTTCGACTGCGAGAAGGCCTGCGTGGTGCGCACGCCGCCAGGCGCCGCCATGTAGAACTGGCGCACATTCTCGCTGTTGGTGCGCGAGATGTCCCACTGGTCGAGCGCATCGCCCATGGTGACGGCGTGGACGGTAGGCTCCTCGCGATTGATCAGGCCGGCGCGGTCGAGCTGGCCGAGGATCGCCATGATGCCGCCGGCGCGGTGCACGTCCTCGACATGCACATCCTGCTTGGCCGGCGCCACCTTGCAGAGCACCGGCACCCGCAGCGACAGGTCGTTGATGTCGTCCAGTGTGAAGTCGACGCCGCCTTCGTAGGCCGCGGCGAGGATGTGCAGAACGGTATTGGTCGAGCCGCCCATGGCGATGTCGAGGGCCATGGCGTTCTCGAACGCCTTCTTGGTGGCGATGGAGCGGGGGAGCGCGCTTTCGTCGTCCTGCTCGTAGTAGCGGCGGGCGAGGTCGACGATCAGGTGGCCGGCTTCGACGAAGAGGCGCTTGCGGTCGGAATGGGTCGCGAGCGTCGAGCCGTTGCCGGGCAGCGACAGGCCGAGCGCTTCGGTCAGGCAGTTCATCGAATTGGCGGTGAACATGCCCGAGCAGGAGCCGCAGGTCGGGCAGGCGTTCTGCTCGACAGCCTCGACCTCCTCGTCGGTGTATTTGTCGTCGGCGGCCATCACCATGGCGTCGACGAGATCGAGCGCCTGCAGCTTGCCCTTGACCAAAGCCTTGCCTGCTTCCATCGGCCCGCCCGAAACGAAGACCGCCGGGATATTCAGGCGCATCGCGGCATTCAGCATGCCGGGCGTGATCTTGTCGCAGTTGGATATGCAGACCATGGCGTCGGCGCAGTGGCCGTTGACCATGTATTCGACCGCGTCGGCGATGACCTCGCGTGACGGCAGCGAATAGAGCATGCCGTCATGGCCCATGGCGATGCCGTCGTCGACGGCGATCGTGTTGAACTCCTTGGCGACGCCGCCTGCAGCCTCGATCTCGCGCGCGACAAGCTGGCCGAGATCCTTCAGATGCACATGGCCCGGCACGAACTGGGTGAAGGAATTGACCACCGCGATGATGGGCTTGCCGAAATCGCCATCCTTCATGCCTGTGGCGCGCCAGAGGCCGCGGGCGCCGGCCATGTTGCGGCCATGGGTGGTGGTGCGTGAACGATAGGCAGGCATTGTCTTTTCCTCGGAGACTGGCTTCGGGCGGTCTATGCCCTGGCTATTGCGGCCTAGTTAATACCAAAGCGCGCCAACGGCAACAAGAAACCGTACCGTACGGTACGGTACGGTTCACATTGATGCGAGGAGTGCCAAACAGTTAGCTCTTGCGCTAAGTGTTAGAGTAATGATACTTAGCTTTGTGGAAAACTATTCGATCCAGCTGAACGGCATCTTCCAGGCACTGGCCGATCCGACGCGGCGAGCGGTTCTGGCTGAACTCGGGCGCGGTCCCGCCAGCGTGACCGAACTGGCGAGGCCGCATGAAATGGCTCTGCCGTCCTTCATGAAGCACATCCGTCAACTGGAGGAGGCTGGATTGATCCGCACCGAGAAGCGCGGCCGCGTGCGCAGTTGCGCCCTGGAGAAGGGGCGCTTCACAGCCGTCGACGGCTGGCTCGCCGAGCAGCGAGCCATCTGGGAAGGCCGCACCGACCGCCTCGAAGCATTCGTCATCGCAGAACAGGAAGCCGGCAGGACATGAATTTTATCGAAAATCCCGATCTCGACTTGAAGGTCTCCCGCATCATCAACGCGCCTCTGGCCGCCGTATGGGATGCGTGGACCGACCCCCGCAAATTGGAAAAGTGGTGGGTGCCCGCTCCGTCGACGGTCCGTGTCGTCTCGCTCGACCTCAGGCCGGGCGGCGCCTTTATCACGGAGTTCGACGTAGCCGGAAACGGATCGGACTTTGCGCTGCATATCGAGGCCTGCTTCCTCGACGTGCAGCCACAAAGGCGTATCGTCTTTACCGATACGCTGACGGCGGGCTGGCGTCCGTCCGAGCGCCCGTTCATGACCGGGCTCTTCTCCTTCGAGGAGCACCCGCAGGGCACGAATTATGTCGCCTATGCCATGCACAAGAGCCCAGGCGACCGGAACACGCACGCCGATCTCGGCTTCTTCGACGGATGGGGAACGGTCACCGAACAACTCGCGCGCCTTGTCGAGCGCGGCGCCTGACAAGACGTTACAAGTTTGACGGAGACATCGCTGGCTAATCTTTACCAGTGCCAAAAGTCGGCATTTTTGCCCCTTTATTATGACAAGGCCTTGTGCTTTGACCTCAGGCAGTTCGCAACAACACGGAGTGCTGCCTAAAATGTCGGATAAAAACTGGCCCATCTACGGCGAGATCACCGGCCCCATCGTTATGATCGGCTTCGGGTCGATCGGGCGCGGTACCCTGCCGCTGATCGAGCGCCACTTCAAGTTCGACAAGTCGCGCATGATCGTCATCGACCCGAGTGACGAGAACAAGAAGCTGCTCGACGAGCGCGGCATCGCCTTTCTGCAGGAGAGCGTCACCAGGAAGAACTACAAGAAGCTGCTGACGCCGCTGCTCACCAAGGGCGGCGGCCAGGGTTTCTGCGTCAACCTTTCGGTCGACACCGGTTCGGTCGACCTCATGCATCTCTGCCGCAAGCTCGGCGCGCTCTATGTCGACACGGTGGTCGAGCCCTGGCTCGGCTTCTATTTCGACGCCAAGGCCGACAATGCCAGCCGCACCAACTACGCGCTTCGCGAAACGCTGCGCGAGGAGAAGCGCAAGCATCCGGGCGGCCCGACGGCCGTCTCCACCTGCGGCGCCAATCCCGGCATGGTGTCGTGGCTGGTCAAGCAGGCGCTCGTCAACCTCGCCGGCGACCTTGGGCTGAAGTTCAAGGAACCTGCGGTCGATGATCGCGAGGGCTGGGCGAAGCTGATGAAGAAGGCCGGCGTGAAGGGCATCCATATCGCCGAGCGCGACACGCAGCGCACCAAGAAGCCGAAGCCGCTCAACGTGTTCTGGAACACCTGGTCGGTCGAGGGTTTCATCTCGGAAGGCCTGCAGCCGGCCGAACTCGGCTGGGGCACGCACGAGAAGTGGATGCCGAAGAACGCCAGGAAGCAGAAGCATGGCTGCAAGGCGGCGATCTTCCTCGAGCAGCCCGGCGCCAACACGCGCGTGCGCAGCTGGTGCCCGACGCCGGGCGCGCAATACGGCTTCCTCGTCACCCACAACGAGGCGATCTCGATCGCCGATTTCTTCACGGTGCGCGACAAGGACGGCAAGGTGAGCTACCGGCCGACCTGCCACTATGCCTACCATCCCGCCAACGACGCGGTCCTGTCGCTGCACGAGATGTTCGGCGCCGCCGGCAAGGCGCAGCCGGTCCACCATGTGCTTGACGAGAAGGAGCTGGTCGACGGCATCGACGAACTCGGCGTCCTGCTCTACGGCCACAAGAAGAACGCCTACTGGTATGGCTCGCAGCTTTCGCTGGAAGAAGCGCGCCAGCTTGCGCCCTACCAGACCGCGACCGGCCTGCAGGTGACGTCCGCGGTGCTCGCCGGCATGGTCTGGGCGCTGGAGAATTCGGAAGCCGGAATCGTCGAGGCCGACGAGACGGATTACCGCCGCTGCCTGGAAGTACAGCTTCCCTATCTCGGCCCGGTCAAGGGCTATTATACCGACTGGACGC
>JAEYXI010000591.1 GCA_023428515.1 Pseudomonadota bacterium
CGACAGTAGTGCTGCCCCTCACCTGCCTGCCGGCATCCTCTCCCCGCCTGCGGGGAGAGGCGAAGCGCTCCAATGCGGCGTTTAGCCATTCTCAGCAGGCTTAGAAATTTGGTTCGTTATTTGGCCATTTCGTGGAATGGATTTTCATGCCCTCTGGAACTGTGCCCGCGCCTGATCCTTGTTCGCCGGGCGTTCCGGCCTAGATTTGCGGGCACTATCTCTCCCCACCCGAGAACACGGAAAACCACCATGAACCCGCTCAATTCAACCATCGGCAAGATCATCGCCTCCGCTATCGTCGCCGGCACGATTTCGGCGTTTGCCGTACTGCCCTCGCAGGCCGGCGAGAACCTCGACGCCATCAAGGCGGCGGGCGTGATCAAGATCGGCACCGAGGGCACCTACGCGCCCTTCACCTACCATGACGCCAGCAACAAGCTGGTCGGCTTCGACGTCGAGATCGGCGAGGAGATCGCCAAAAGGCTCGGCGTGAAGCCGGAATTCGTCGAAGGCAAGTGGGACGGGCTGATTGCCGGCCTCGACGTCAAGCGCTACGACGCCGTCATCAACCAGGTCGGCATCACCGAGGAGCGCAAGGCGAAGTTCGATTTCTCCGAGCCGTACATCGCGTCGCGCGCGGCGCTGATCGTGCGCGAGGACAATGCCGACATCAAGGCTTTCCCCGACCTCTCGGGCAAGAAGTCGGCGCAGTCGCTGACCAGCAATTACGGCAAGATGGCGGAAGCGGCGGGCGCCGAGTTGGTCGGCACCGACGGCTTCGACCAGTCGATCGCGCTGGTCGTGCAGGGCCGCGCCGACGCCACCATCAACGACAGCCTGTCCTTCCTCGACTTCAAGAAGAAGCAGCCCAACGCGCCGGTGAAGATCGCCGCGACCGAGGACGAGGCCGCCTATTCCGGCGTCATCGTGCGCAAGGGCGACCCCGAGCTGGTAGCAGCGATCAACAAGGCGCTGGAGGAGATCAAGACCGACGGGACGTACAAGACGATCGCCGACAAGTATTTCGGGCAGGACGTTTCGCAGTAGGGACGCCTGCTTACACTGGCTTTCGCGAGGGAGAAGCACCCCCTCTCCGGCTCGGTCCTCCGGACCGATCCACCTCTCCCCCTGCCCGGGGGAGAGGATACGCCAATCGCCAGCGCCGCGCCCGTCAACCCCGTGGGCGCGCGACGCCTGTTGTAAGCCGCCTTCTTATGGCAGATCCTCGGGACAAGCCCGAGGATGACGGCGTTTGGGGTCGAGGATGACGGCGTTAAAGCGTAGGCTGACGGCGTTTCAGTTTCAAAGACCTGACGGAGGCTGCGCGTGCCGCACTGGCTGCAACTGATGCTCGATTCGCTCGGGCCCCTGCTGTGGGCCGGGCTCGTCTTCACCATACCGCTGACGCTCTCCTCCTTCGTGCTCGGGCTGGCGCTCGGGCTGGTGGCGGCGCTGATCCGGCTGTTCGGGCCGTGGCCGCTGGCGGCGGTGGTGCGGTTCTATGTCTGGATCATCCGCGGCACGCCGCTGCTCGTGCAGCTCTTCCTGATTTTCTACGGGCTACCCTCGGTCGGCATACTGCTCGACGCGTTCACGGCGGCGCTGATCGGTTTCACCCTCAACATCGGCGCATACACGTCGGAGATCATCCGCGCGGCGATTTCCTCGGTCGCCAAGGGGCAGTGGGAGGCGTCCTTCTCGATCGGCATGTCGTGGGGGCAGACGATGCGCCGCACTATCCTGCCGCAGGCGGCGCGGGTCGCGGTGCCGCCGCTGTCGAACACCTTCATCTCGCTGATCAAGGACACGTCGCTGGCGGCCGCGATCACCGTGCCGGAACTCTTCCAGGCGGCGCAGCGCATCGTGGCCACGACCTACGAACCGCTGATCCTCTATATCGAGGCGGCGCTGATCTACCTCGCCATCAGCTCGGTGCTGTCGGCGCTGCAGGCGCGGCTGGAGACGCGGCTCAACCGCTACGGCGGCTTCATGGAGGCGCGGGCATGATCGAGCTCTCGCACATTGTGAAGCAGTTCGGCGACAATGTCGTCTTGAAGGACGTCAACGTCACCTTCGCGGAAGGCACGGTCACCGCGCTTGTGGGACCGTCGGGCGGCGGCAAGTCGACGCTGCTCCGGTGCATCAACCTGCTGGAGATACCGACCTCGGGACGCGTGCAGATCGGCGCCGAGGCGATCGACTTCCAGCCTGATGTGAAGGTCGGCTGGGCGGCGATCCAGAAGCTTCGCCGGCAGACCGGCATGGTGTTCCAGAATTTCCAGCTTTTCCCGCACCGGACCGCGATCGACAATGTGTCGGAAGGGCTGGTCACCGTGCTGAAATGGCCGCGGGAACGGGCGCGGGCGCGGGCGATGGAGTTGCTGGAGAAGGTCGGGCTGGCGGAGAAGGCCGACGCCTGGCCGGCGACGCTGTCGGGCGGCCAACAGCAGCGCGTGGCGATTGCCAGGGCACTGGCGCCGGCGCCGCGCGTGCTGCTCTGCGACGAGCCGACATCGGCGCTCGACCCGGAACTGTCGGGCGAGGTGGTCGAAGTGCTGGCGCAACTGGCGCGCGAGGGCACGACGATGGTGATCGCCACGCATGATCTGAGGCTCGCGTCGACCATCGCCGACGAGGCGATCTTCCTCGAGGCCGGCGTGGTGGTGGAGAAGGGCAGCGACCTCTTCAGCATGCCGCAGCGCGAGCGGACGAAACGCTTCATCGCGACGCTGACCAACCGACCCGCCGAGCAGGCCGGCAGCGGGATCTAAACGGGTGGGAATATGGCTGCAACGACACGTTGTGGCCACCTTCTGCATTAGTCTCCCACGCGGGCGGGTGGGGCTGACCGGTGAGGAGGCAGCTCGTGTTCCTATCTCTTTTGCGCGCCATGCTGGTGGCGATGATCCTCTTTGCGTGCCTCGCGCTGGCGCTGGCCGCCGGCCTCGGCCTGGCGGAACTCGGCTATCTCGGGACGTGCCAGGACGGCACCTGCCAGCTGGTGGCGGCTATCTACGTCATGCCGCTCGGCGGCGTCGCGCTCTACCTCATCAGCCTCGTCGCCTGGTCGGTGAAAGCAAGGAAAGCCCAATGAGAATATCCGTCCCTGCCCTTGTGATCAGCTGCGCGATGCTTGCAGGCGCGGCCGCGGCCCAGCCGGCCATGCAATTCCCCGAGGCGACGGAGACGGTGCCCGAATTGATCGAGGCCTGGAAACAGGCGGATTCGGTCTGCCGCGGCGCGCCCGGCCGGGACGTGAAGGTCGCCGCCGCATGCCTGTCGCGGTCGATCTATGGCGCGGCGGTCAACGAACGCGGCTGGTGCCTCGGCAAGGAAGGCCAGGACAATGCGAGCATGGACTGGCACGAATGCGCGGCGGGCTCACTGCGCTTCCCGCCTTTCACGGTGCCGGATTTTTGATTTCGACGCTCACGCCGCGCTGAATCCACCCCTCACCCGAATTGCCAACCTCGCGCTACGCGCTCGGGGCAATCCGACCTCTCCCGCAAGGGGCGAGGTAAGAAGCCCTACCCCTCGTAGTTATCCCGCACCAGGCGGTCGAGCAGGCGTACGCCGAAGCCGGAGCCCCAGGACTGGTTGATCTCGTTGGGGGGCGAGGAGAGCGCGACGCCGGCGATGTCGAGATGCGCCCAGGGTGTGTCCTTGACGAAACGCTGCAGGAACTGCGCGGCGCTGATCGAGCCGCCGAAACGGCCGCCGATGTTCTTCATGTCGGCGTTCTTGGAATCGATCAGCTTGTCATAGTCCGGCCCCATCGGCATGCGCCAGAGCCGCTCCTGGGTGGCCAGCCCCGCCTCGGTCAGCTTGGTCGAAAGCTCGTCACTGTTGGAGAAGAGGCCGGCGTGGAACTGGCCGAGCGCCACCATGATCGCGCCGGTCAGCGTCGCCAGGTTGACCATGAATTTCGGTTCGAAACGCTCGGCGCAGTACCAGAGCGCGTCGGCGAGCACGAGGCGGCCCTCGGCGTCGGTGTTGAGCACCTCGATCGTCTGGCCCGACATGGAGGTTACGATGTCGCCCGGACGCTGCGAGTTGCCGTCGACGGCGTTCTCCACCAGGCCGATGATGCCGACGACATTGGCCTTGGCCTTGCGGGCGGCCAGCGCGTGCATCAGGCCGGTGACGGCGGCGGCGCCGCCCATGTCGCCCTTCATGTCCTCCATACTGCCCGCGGGCTTCATCGAATTGCCGCCGGTGTCGAAGGTGACGCCCTTGCCGACGAAGGCGACCGGCTTGTCCTTGGCCTTGCCGCCATTCCACTGCATGACGACGAGGCGGGCGCCGCGCGGGGACCCTTGAGCGACGCCGAGCAGCGCGCCCATGCCGAGCTTGGTCATTTCCTTCTCGGTCAGTATCTCGACGGAAACGCCGAGCTTCTCCAACTCCTTCGCCTGCGCGGCGA
>JAEYXI010000699.1 GCA_023428515.1 Pseudomonadota bacterium
TAGGGCTGGAACGTGTTGTCGTAGGCTCGGTACGACCGATAGCGGCTATAGCACCATTCGACATGCGCGCTGCCGCCGCCACCGCGGTAGTAGCCGCCATTGTTGCTGTTGGCGATCGCGCCGCCGATGATGGCGCCGGTGATGAAAGCCGCGGCCGGATACCAGTAGCCATCATGGTAGCGATAGCCGTAGCGCTTGTAGCGGTAACCGCGATGGCCGTTGTAGTAGCCATACCGGGGGCCATCCCAATGCCTGTTGCCGCGGCGCACATTGTCGCGGATTCGATTGCCGCTCCGGCCATACCAATTGCCGCCGCCACGCCGCTTCTTCCAGCGCTCCTGTACCTTGACGACATCGGAGTGTTCCGCGGTCGGAGCCTTGGGCACGTAAACCGGCGCCGCATTGGCGGGGATTGCGCCGGCAACGGCTATCGATGCCGTCAGCGCCGTAGCGCAAAGAGCGGATAAGAATCTTTTCATGACGAATTCCTCATTCACGGACCTGAGTTTACGATCCCTTCGGGCGACAAACGGCAAATAAGCGCAATTGTTCCGCATTACACCACAGATTGCAAAATTGTAATGTGACCATTCCCCTTACATCTCGCGGTATCCAGCAGATTTCCGCTCCACCGGAGAGGGTCGGGGAGACCCGCCTTTTTCGGTTGACCGCTCCCGGCACTCTCCCTATGTTCCGCCGCAATTTCGGGGGTGCTCCGCGCCCTGCGGGAGCGCGTAGCTCAGCCGGTAGAGCAACTGACTTTTAATCAGTAGGTCCTGGGTTCGAGCCCCAGCGCGCTCACCAATTCGTTCAGCTTCGTATCAGGACTACGCCGCCGAGGAGCATCACTGCGCCGAGGACGCGGTAGGTGTCCGCCGGTTGCTGCGGCAATCCGAAAAGCCCGAAATGGTCGAAGACGAGGGAAGCGATCAACTGCCCCGCCACCAGCAGCGCGATCACCGTCGCCGCTCCGAGCTTCGGGATGAGCGCGATCGCCAGCATGATGTAGAGCACGCCGAATGCACCGGCGGCCCAGGACGGTAGCGAGCTCTTCGCGATGCCCGCCGCGGAAATCCAGGGCTCGCGCAGCGCCGCCACGATCGCGACCATGGTCAGCGTGCCGCCTATGTAGCTGATCAGCACCGCCCAGGACGCCGAGCCGATGGCGGTCCTGAGATTCGCGACGAGAACCTGCTGGACGACCGCGCTTATGCCTGCGGCGACGCCGACCAGGGCCAGCCCTATCGTGAGAAATATCTGCAATTGGACGCCCTCCCGTGCCGGGAGGTTAGCCCTTGCCTCGCAGCTTGCCTATGGCCCACCAGCCGATCCGAGGCGGCCTAGCGGATCTCCTCCAATATATGGTCGTAGAGCAGCTTCGCCGCCGGCGAGAGGGCGCGGTTGCGCGCCATGATCAGGCTGTAGGGCTGCACGTCGATGTCAAAGGAGATCGGCAGGATCTCGATCGCTCCGGCCAGCCCATCCTCGGCGTTGACGAACTTCGCCATGTCGAGCGCCACCGGCGCGATGGCGTCTGACTGCGCCACCATGACCAGCGTCAGCAACAGCGAGGTGGTGTTCAGGATACGGTCGGGCAGGGGCACGTTGCGGCTCATGAAGATCGTCTCGATCGTGCGCCTGAGCAGCGAACCTCCCGGCTGGAACACCCAGTCGTAATTGGTCAGCTGTTCCAGTTCGACCGGCCGGCCGTCGGCCAGCGGATGGCCGCGCCTGACGATCAGGCAGGCCTTCTCGATGCCGATGACGCGGGCCTCGAAGAGGCGTGGATTGAGGTCGTCAGGTATGCGCGCGATGATGAAATCGTGGCGCGAGGCGAGCAGTTCGCGGGCCAGCGCACCGCTCGTATCCACCTGTACGCTGATTTCGATCCGCGGATATTTCTTCCGGATGCGGCGGATCGCGGGGACGGCCAATCCGATCGCCGGCGCCGTCACCGCGCCGAGGAACACCGCGCCTCCCTTGCCGGATCGGAGGTCCGAGATTTCGCGGTCCACCTCGCGCAATTCCAGCAGCATGGTCCTGGCACGGCGCGCCAGCGCGGCCCCGAACGGCGTCAACTCCACGCCGCGCGGCAGCCGCCGGCAGAGCGGCACGCCCAGGATGTCCTCCATTTCGGCGATCATGCGCGAGGCAGCAGGCTGCGAGATGTTGAGCATGTGGGCGGCGGCGCTGATCTGGCCGCTGTCCTCCACCGCCACGATCATGCGCATATGCGACACCTTCAGGCCGCTGCGGAGCAGGCCTTCGGTGTCTTCGCCGACCGGCTCCTGATTATGGCTGTATAGTGTTTCCACCCTGAATCCCTCGACTGAAACGTTGCATAGCACATCTGACATACCAAAAAATTATGCCACGCGTCATATTTTGCATTTGACAGTTATATCGATTGAAGCCAGTTTCCGCCTGTCTTTCGACCCCTCCGCCGAGCGAGAACGCCTGCGGTGCGGCCCGAACGACGCTCTGGGAGGATATCAAACCACCAATAAGCTTGAGCCGCGGCGACAGGCAACAAAGGACGGCAGGGCCTGATCCCTGCCGCGACACGTCATCACCAAGGGAGATTTACAGTGAAAATCATCAAGGCAATGGTCGGCGCGCTGGCGCTCGGCCTGGCGACCATGAGCTACAGCGCTCATGCGCAGGACAAGGGGCTGGTCGGCGTGCTGATGCCAACCAAGACCTCGCAGCGCTGGATCAACGACGGCGACGCCGTCAAGTCCCAGCTCGAGGCGCTCGGCTACACGGTCGACCTGCAGTACGCGCAGGACGATATTCCGAACCAGCTCAGCCAGCTGGAAAACGAGATCACCAAGGGTCCGAAGGCGCTCATCATCGCTTCGATCGACGGCACGACCCTCTCCGACGCCCTGCAGAAGGCAGCGGACGCCGGCGTTGTCGTGGTCGCCTACGACCGCCTGATCAAGAAGACGCCTAACGTCGACTACTACACCACCTTCGACAATTTCGGCGTCGGCGTCATCCAGGCGAACTCGCTGGTCAAGGGCCTCAAGGAGCGCTTCCCCGACACCAAGCCGTGGAATGTCGAGCTGTTCGGCGGCTCGCCGGACGACAACAACGCCTTCTTCTTCTACGACGGCGCCATGAGCGTCCTGCAGCCGCTGATCGACGACGGCTCGATCGTCATCAAGTCCGGCCAGACCGGCATGGACAAGGTCGGCACGCTGCGCTGGCTCGCCGCCACCGCGCAGGCCCGCATGGACAACCTGCTGTCGGCCAACTACTCGGACGGCAGCCGCGTCGACGGCGTGCTGTCGCCCTATGACGGCCTGTCGCGCGGCATTATCGCTTCGCTGCGCGCAGTCGGCTACGGCACCGCCGAT
The DNA here is from genome assembly GCA_023428515.1 of Pseudomonadota bacterium. Next base: position 3,363 of record JAEYXI010000699.1, read on the forward strand.
CAGCCTTGGCCGATCGTGACCGGCCAGGACGCCGAGACCGCATCGGTCAAGGCGATCATCGCCGACGAGCAGTATTCGACCGTGTTCAAGGACACCCGCGAACTCGCCAAGGCGACGGTCGAGCTGGTCGACAAGGTGCTGTCCGGCGGCAAGCCGGAAGGCCTCGACGAGAAGACCTACAACAACGACGTCAAGGTCGTCCCTTCGATCCTGCTGACGCCGCATGAGGTCGACAAGACCAACTATCAGGCGCTGGTGGTCGACTCCGGCTACATCAAGCCCGAAGAGCTGAAGTAAGCCTTAGTCAGGCGGAGGGCTCCGCGCCGTGGCGCGGAGCCCTTTTCGTTAAACTGTGACCCGGTTACTGTGCCCGGGTCCCGGAGGAGTAGCTTTACCGATGGCTTCGACGATTTTGGAGATGCGCAGCATCACCAAGACGTTTCCCGGCGTGAAGGCGTTGTCCAACGTCAACCTCAACGTCGAGGAAGGCGAGATTCACGCCGTCGTCGGCGAGAACGGCGCCGGCAAATCGACATTGATGAAGGTGCTGTCAGGGGTCTACCCTGATGGAACCTATGACGGCGAGATCGTCTTTCGCGGCGAGGAATGCCACTTCAAGGGCATCCACGACAGCGAACGCAAGGGCATCGTCATCATCCACCAGGAACTCGCCCTGGTGCCGATGCTGTCGATCGCCGAAAACATTTTCCTCGGCAACGAGCACGCGAAATTCGGCGTCATCGACTGGGACGCCAACGAAGCGCGCACCAAGGCGCTGTTGAAGAAGGTCGGGCTCAACGAGGATCCCAAGACCCTTATCACCAACATCGGCGTCGGCAAGCAGCAGCTCGTCGAGATCGCCAAGGCGCTGAGCAAGGAAGTGCGGCTCCTCATCCTCGACGAGCCGACCGCCAGCCTGTCCGAGAAGGACAGCCAGGCGCTGCTCGACCTGCTGCTCGAGTTCAAGCGGGAGGGCATCACCTCGATCCTCATCTCGCACAAGCTGAACGAGGTGAGCCGCGTCGCCGACCACGTCACCGTCATCCGCGACGGCCAGACCATCGAGACGATCGCCCGCGCCGACCTCACCGAGGACCGCATCATCACCTCGATGGTGGGCCGCGCGCTGGAGGACCGCTATCCGCCGCGCGAGCCGAAGATCGGCGACGTGGTGTTCCAGGTGAAGGACTGGTCCGTCTACCATCCCATCCATGCCGAGCGGCAGGTCATCAAGGGCATCAACATCGAAGTCCGCGCCGGCGAGGTCGTCGGCATCGCCGGCCTGATGGGCGCCGGCCGGACCGAATTCGCTATGAGCCTGTTCGGGCGCTCCTACGGCCGCCGCATCACCGGCGAGGTGCTTTTCAAGGGCAAGCCCATCGACACATCGACGGTAAGCCGCGCGGTCCAGCACGGCATCGCTTACGTCACCGAGGACCGCAAGACCTACGGCCTGAACCTCATCGACCACATCAAACACAATGTTACGCTGGCCAACCTGCGCGGCGTGTCGCGCCACGGCGTGATCGACGATCTCAGGGAACTCGCGGCGGCCAACGACTATCGCGCCAAGACGAACATCCGGGCGTCCAGCGTCTACCAGATGACCGGCAATCTCTCGGGCGGCAACCAGCAGAAGGTCGTGGTCTCGAAATGGCTCTTCGCCAACCCTGACGTGCTGATTCTCGACGAGCCGACGCGCGGCATCGACGTCGGTGCGAAATACGAGATCTACACCATCATCGCGAGGCTGGCTGCCGAGGGCAAGGCGGTCATCGTGATCTCGTCGGAGATGCCCGAACTGCTGGGTATCACCGACCGCATCTACGTCATGAACGAAGGACGCATCGTCGGCGAGATGGCCGCGCAGGACGCCAGCCAGGAAAAGATCATGCGCGCCATCGTCCGGGGAGAAGGAAAAGCATCATGAGCACAGACACCACCCCCGCTCCGCAGTCAGGCGTCGCCGAGAGCGTCCAGCCGGGCAACCGCATCGCCGTCTCGGCGCTGGTGACCAATTTGCGCGAATACGGCCTCGTGCTGGCGCTGATCGCCATCATGATCTTCTTCCAGTTCACCACCAACGGCACGCTGTTCAAGCCTGTGAACCTCTCGAACTTGGTGCAGCAGAACAGCTTCATCATCGTGATGGCGCTCGGCATGCTTCTGGTCATCGTGTCGGGGCATATCGACCTCAGCGTCGGCTCAGTAGCTGGCTTCATCGGCGCGCTCGCGGCGATGATGATGGTCATCTGGCCGCTCGGGTTCCTCAGCAATCCGCTCGTCGTGTCGATCGTCTGCCTGGTCATCGGCGGCGCCATTGGCGCAGCGCAGGGCTATTGGATCGCCTATCACCGAATACCGAGCTTCATCGTCACGCTCGCCGGCATGCTGATTTTCCGCGGCATGTGCCAGGCGCTGCTCGGCGGCGGCTCGTCGGTCGGCCCGCTCCCCGACAGCTTCAAGACGCTGAGCTCGGGCTTCATCCCCGACCTCATCGGCACCTGGACCATCATCCCGCCAGTCGTCAACGCCGCGGGCAAGACCATCGTCGGCAGCGGCCTGTCGCTGCACATGACGACCATCGTCATCGGCATCATCGGCGTGCTCGCCTACATCTATTTCGGCCTCAAGGCCCGCCGCACCCGCGAGCGCCACGGCTACCAGGCCGAGCCGTTCCCGCTGTTCGCCGTCAAGACGCTGGTGATCGCAGCCCTCGTCCTGTTCCTCGTCTACCAGTTCGCCACCTATCGTGGCCTGCCGGTGGTGCTGGTCGTCATGGGGCTGCTGATCGGGCTCTTCGTCTTCGTCACCAAGCGCATGACGATCGGCCGGCGCATCTACGCCATGGGCGGCAATCCAAAGGCGGCGCAGCTCTCCGGCATCAACATCGAGCGCCTGACCCTGATCGTCTTCATCAACATGGGCGTGCTGTCGGCGCTCGGCGGGCTGATCATCGCGGCGCGCCTCGGGCAGGCGGTGCCGGCCGCGGGCCTGGGTTCGGAGCTCGACGTCATCGCGGCCGTCTTCATCGGCGGCGCGTCGGCCATGGGCGGTGTCGGCCAGGTGATCGGCGCCGTGGTGGGCGGCTTCATCATGGGCGTCATGAACAACGGCATGTCGATCATGGGCGTCAACGTCGACTGGCAGCAGGTGGTGAAGGGCCTGGTGCTGCTCGGAGCAGTCGTCTTCGACGTCTACAACAAGAACAAGGCGTAGAGACCGGCAGGCTTTCACACAGGACAACCGAGGAAGCCGGGCCGTCTCGCGATCCGGCAAGGAATGGAACGCGGCAACGCCGGGCCAGCCGGCCGGCCAAAGCCCGCGAGGTGGATGGGAAGATGCTGATTTCACAGATCGTCGACGGGTCGGACATGATCCAGGTGGTGGCGCGCACCAACGGCGCCACGCGGGTCGTGAACGGCGCCAAAAGCGTCTATGCGCTGGCCCTCGAAGCCGCGCGCGCCGGCGCCGGCCTTGCTGCGCTGATCGAGCGCAAGGGTTTCGGCAAGACCGTCGACCTC
>JAEYXI010000634.1 GCA_023428515.1 Pseudomonadota bacterium
GCTCCCATCGTATCGATCAGCAACCTGACCAAGACCTACGGCAATGGTTTCGAGGCGCTGAAAGGCATCAGCCTGGACATCAACAAGGGCGAGATCCTTGCGCTGCTGGGGCCGAACGGCGCCGGCAAGACGACCTTGATCTCGATCATTTGCGGCCTCGTCAATCCGAGCGGCGGCAAGGTCCTGGTGGCGGGCCATGATGTGGTGCGCGACTTTCGCAAGACGCGGGCACTGATCGGGCTGGTACCGCAGGAACTTACGACCGACATGTTCGAGACCGTCTGGAATACGGTGAACTTCTCTCGTGGGGTGCACGGCAAGAAGGCCAACCCCAAGCTCATCGAGAGCATCCTGAAGGACCTGTCGCTCTGGAACAAAAGGGATAACACGCTGCGCGAGCTCTCCGGCGGCATGAAGCGGCGTGTGCTGATTGCCAAGGCACTGGCGCATGAACCGGAGATCCTCTTCCTTGACGAACCGACCGCCGGGGTCGACGTCAACCTGCGTCGCGAGATGTGGCAGGTCGTGGAGAAGCTGCGTGCAAGCGGCGTCACCATCATTCTGACCACGCATTACATCGAAGAGGCCGAGGAAATCGCCGACCGCGTGGGGGTCATCAGCGGCGGAAATCTGCTGCTTGTTGAGGAGAAGAGAGCGCTGATGCGCAAGCTTGGACGCAAGCAGCTCAAGCTGGAGCTTACCGAGCCGCTGAAGAAGCTGCCCGAAAGCCTTGCTCTCCAGAACCTGACGCTTGCAGAGGATGGAATGGCACTCGTCCACGAATATCAGGAGAATGAGGGGGAGGGCAGCGTCGCCTCACTTCTCTCCGCGCTTGCTGCCGAAGACGTGCATTTCCGCGATATCTCCACGCGCCAGAGTTCACTGGAGGATATCTTCGTCAAGCTGGTGGGAGAAAAGGCATGAACGTCGAAGCGGTCAAGGCGATCTATTCCTTCGAAATGGCGCGCATGCAGCGCACCCTGCTGCAGAGCGTCATCTCGCCGGTCATCACCACCTCGCTCTACTTCATCGTCTTCGGAACTGCGATAGGCTCGCGGATCGACACGATCGGCGGTATATCCTACGGCTCGTTCATCACGCCCGGCCTGATCATGCTGACGCTGCTCACCCAGTGCATTTCGAACGGCTCGATCGGCATCTATTTCCCGAAGTTCACAGGCACGATTTATGAGATCCTGTCGGCGCCGGTGGCCATGACGGAGATTCTCCTCGGCTATGTGGGGGCAGCCGCAACCAAAGGAATAATCATCGGGCTGATCATTCTCGCAACGGCGTCTTTCTTCGTCGACATATCGATCGCCCACCCGGTCATGATGGTGATATTCCTGGTGCTGACCGCGATCACCTTCAGTCTCTTCGGCTTCATCGTCGGCGTCTGGGCCAAGAATTTCGAGCAGCTGAACATCGTGCCCATGCTGGTGGTCCCGCCGCTGACCTTCCTTGGAGGCAGCTTTTATTCCATAGATATGCTGCCACCCTTCTGGCAGGCAGTCAGCCACTTCAACCCGGTGCTCTATCTCGTCAGTGGCTTCCGCTGGAGCTTCTATGAGATTGCCGACGTCAATCCCCTGATCAGCCTGGGCATGATCGGATTCTTCCTGGCGCTCTGCCTGTCGGTCATAGGCTGGATGTTCAGGACCGGATACCGCCTGCGGAGTTGACCGCAAGCGGCTTCCTTTCCGAAAGCGGTGTCAGCCTTCGCTAAGCTGGATCTGCCTGCCGCCGCGCGCCAGCATCACGGAACCGCCGAGGATGCCCGCGACGCCGAGGAAGACCATCACTCCGACGGGGCCCTGGCCATCGATCAGCAGTCCGCCGAGCACGGCGCCGCTTGAGATGGCGATCTGGAATGTTGTCAGCAGAAGCGCGCCGGCGCTTTCTGCTTCGTCAGCGGCAGCCCGCGTGATGTAGCTCTGGATGCTGACCGGCAGGGCGCCGAAGGCAAGCCCCCATACCGTGACCGCCACGGCCGAGGCGGGGCCCGACGTCCCGCTGGTGACGAGGATGGTCGCCGCCACCGTGATCAGGCTCGAGGCGAATACCACGCCGAGGGTGGCGCTGCGGCTGGCAATCATGCCGCCGATGATGTTGCCGAAGAAGCCGCCGATCCCGTAGGCGAGCAGGACGAGCGAGATCATCTCGACCGGAAGAAGCGGGATCTGTTCAAGGTACGGGCGGACATAGGTGAAGCCGGCGAAATGCCCCGATACGATCAGCAGCGTCGCGATAAGGCCGATGCGGATCTTCGGGCGCTTCATGACCGCGGCCAGGGTGGCGAGACCCGCATGCCCGGACGGTGGCAGCGAAGGGACGGTCACCATCTGCATGAGGGCGGCGAGGATCCCGACGCCGGCGGCAAGCACGAAGGCCGCCCGCCAGCCGAGTGTCGAGCCTATATAGGCCCCGAGCGGCGCGGCGGTGACTGTGGCGAGCGAAACGCCGGTAAAGACGATCGCCATGGCCCGCGGCAGCTGATCGAGCGGCACGAGCCGCATGGCGAGTGCTCCTGCCATCGCCCAGAAGCCGCCAAGCCCAACGCCGAGCAGAAAGCGCGACACGAGGAGCAGCGTCAGCCCGTTTGCGAATGCGGCGAGCACGCTCGACAGGACAAGCAGGGTAGTGAGGCCGAGCAGTGTCACGCGGCGGTTGATCTTGCGCGTGGCGATGACGATCGCGGGCCCGGCAAAAGCCGCCACAATCGCGGTTGCAGTGATTGTCTGGCCGGCCGTCCCGGGGGTGATCGAGAGATCGTCCGAGATGGGCGTCAGCAGGCTGACCGGCAGGAATTCCGCCGTCACCAGGCCGAAGACGCCAAGTGCGAGCGACGTCACTGCGTCCCAGCGCGCCCTGCCGCCTGCATCGGTTTCTGCGGAATGGCCCGAGCGGCCGTCCCTTTCAGGAGTGCTGTCTGTCATGATCTTGTCCTGCGTGGTGGGAGGGGCACGGTTAGGTCTGGGGACCAGAGTTAATCATGACAACCTGCACTTTCCATGCTAGAAAAGCCGATATGCTTGACAGATCGTCCAAGATATCAAGGTGACGACATGCTCGATCCTCTGAGCGAGATGCTGAGGGGCCTTCGCCTCGACGGCGTGGAATACGGCCGCTGCCGGCTTGCCCAGGCGTGGTCGACGTCCTTTCCGGCGCAGCAGGCGGCCCGGTTCCATTTCGTGTCCTCCGGCGCCGCCTGGCTTCAGACGCCGTCCGGCGAGTGGCTGGCGTTGCAGCCGGGCGATGCAGCGCTCCTGCCGCGCGGCGACGCCCATGTGGTGGCGAGCAAGCCCGGGCTGTCACCGACGCCATTCGAAAGGCTCGGCCGCAAGGAAGTGTGCGAGGGCGTGTTCGACGTGCAGTGCCCTCAGGGTTGCGGCGACACGGTGGCGCTTACTGCATCGATGCGCTTCAACATCGACAAACTGCACCCGCTGCTGCAACTCATGCCGGAAGTGATGCTGACCAGCGATCTCGCCAGGAACGAGCCTGCCATTCCCCATCTTCTGGAGGCCATGGCCCGCGAGGTCGACATGGACCGGGTAGGGGCAGGTGGCATCCTGGCGCGGCTCGCCGATGTCCTCACGGCTACCCTTATCCGTACCTGGGTGGAGCATGGCTGCGGCGACACCTCCCGATGGATGGCGGCGGTTCGCAATCCCGACGTCGGCAAGGTTCTGGCGGCCATCCATCTCAATCCTGACCGCGACTGGAGCGTGGCAATGCTGGCCGGGATCATGGGGGTCTCTCGGTCCGGCTTCGCCGAACGGTTCCTGCGGGTCGTCGGCGAAACGCCGGCGCGCTACGTGGCGCGTGTCCGGATGCACCAGGCGCGCCAGTGGCTGAACGAAGGGATGCGTGTTTCCGTCGTTTCCCGCAGGCTCGGCTACGATGCCGAAGCCTCCTTCAGCCGCGCATTCAAGCGCATCATCGGCGCACCTCCGAGCCAGTTCCGCAAGCGCAACGACGTCGCGCCGGTCGCCGAGTTCGGCTGACATCAGTCGCGGAGCCTCAGTTCATCGGTCTGCATCTGCAGCGACCCGAGGGTCGACAGGAAGCTCATGCCGAGGAGGCTCTCCTCCAGCCGCCCTTCTTCGGCGACCATGGCGCGGATGTTTCGCCGCGCGATCGGCCCGATGGCCACCTCGTCGAGACGTATCGGGGCAGCCATCGCCCGCCCGTTCGCGGTCATGACGCTGACCGTATAGGCGAGGTCGGCGGGATCGAGGCCGATGGCGCGGGCATCGTCGTGGCTGAGCACCACCGTGCTCGCCCCGGTATCCACCAGCATCGGCAAGACGTTGCCGTCGATGCGAACATTGGCCTGGAAATGGCCGCCGCTGGTCTTGTGGATGATGACCTCGTCGCGCCCTTCGCTGGTGGTGACGACGATCGCCGTTCCCGGCAGCAGCCCCGCGGTCATCCGGGCCGCGACGCCGCGGACGTCGTCGCGATAGAGATAGGCCGCCACCAGACCAAGAACGATCAGGAGCCAGATGGCGATGTTGCGCAGTGCCTCGCCCGCCCGGCCGCGGCGGCCCGACAGGATGCCGACGGAGAGCAGGCCGGCGATCGGCAGCAGATAGATGATCTGCCCGAAGTCCTCGTTGTCGATGCCGAAGGTGCGGCCCGCATCATGGTTGAAGACCAGCAGGGCGAGACCGCCGCCGAGCACCAGCAGGATGAGCGTGAGCGGGTTCATGGCTCGTCGCGCTCCCTTGCGAGGCGGCGACGTTTCGTCTCCCTGCGCGGCCTGCGCACCACGGTGTCCAGACGGCCCGGCAGGACCTCCATCAGTTCGCGGCGCTCCGTGTCGGAGTAGTCCATCCACCCTGCGATCTCGTTGCGCGTGCGGCCGCAGCCGAAGCAGTAACCGGTGTCGATGTCGATGGAACAGATGAGGATACAAGGCGAAATCATGGCGACAATATCGGGGCCTCAGACGGCAAGGGCAAGGGTTGTCAGCATCACGATCTCGCTTATCTGCTGGGTGGCGCCGATGGTGTCTCCGGTATGGCCGGCAAGCTTGATGCGCACCAGGCGGGTGAAGGCAAGGCCGGAGACGCCGGCGGCGATCACCGACAGCAGCACCAGCGGAAGGCCGACGATCGGGGCGAGGAGAACGACCGCCATCGCGACGCCGCTGAACAGCGCGACGTTGCAACCGGCGCCGCTCGGCGTTCCGGCGCCGGTTGCGACCCCGTTCTCGCGTGCCGGCGGCAGTGCCCGCCAGTGGGCCACCAGGATGGCGCGGCTGAGTGCGGCAGCGGCGAGCAGGCCGAAGGCTGCTGCGGCGGGCTGGTAGCTCGCAAGACCGGCCAGCGCCGCCGCCCTCGCTGCAAGCGACAGGACGAGGGCGACCACGCCATAGGACCCCGTGCGACTGTCCTTCATGATCGAAAGGCTGTGTTCCCTGTCACGCCCGCCGCCGAGGCCGTCGGCCGCATCGGCGAGGCCGTCCTCGTGAAGTGCACCGGTAAGGAACGTCAGCAGAGCAAGCGCGACAAGGCTCGCGAGCAGCGGGTCCCTTGCGGCGAAGAGCAGCAGAAACAGGGCCGGGGGCACGCCGATGAAGAGGCCCGCCAGCGGAAAGGCGCGCACTGCCCCTGAAACGGAAGCGTGTTCTCCCTTGAAGAAGCGGTCGGGAACCGGCAGACGGCTTAGGAAACCGATCGAGCGGGCGACGTCGGCGACGAATTCGCTTGCGTTTGACAGTTGTCCCTCCGGCCGTCCGCGACTAAAGAAGCGCACAGAAGCGCGATTTGCCCGGAAAGACAAGCGTATCCGGGCGACAGACGACAGAGAGACCCCCATGAGCGTGACCGGCCTGCCTTTCGACGATTTTCGAACCTTGCTCGCCAACCTTCCGGGACCGGACGCGCCCGCGCTGGTGGCGGCGCGTGAGCGCGACGCCCAGCTGACGAAGCCGCCGGGCTCGCTGGGGCGGCTCGAGGAGATCGCCTTCTGGCTGGCGGCGTGGACGGGCAAGGCGCCGGCGGTGAACCGGCCGCTGGTGGCAATCTTTGCCGGCAA
>JAEYXI010000049.1 GCA_023428515.1 Pseudomonadota bacterium
GCCTTCACCTACGATCCGGGCTTCACGTCGACCGCGTCCTGCGATTCCGCAATCACCTATATAGACGGCGACGAGGGCATCCTGCTGCATCGCGGCTACCCGATCGACCAGCTCGCCGAGCACGGCGATTTCCTCGAAGTCTGTTACCTGCTGCTCTACGGCGAACTTCCCACCAAGGCGCAGAAGGACGATTTCGACTATCGCGTGACGCACCACACGATGGTGCACGAACAGATGTCGAAGTTCTTCTCCGGCTTCCGCCGCGACGCGCACCCGATGGCGGTGATGTGCGGCGTGGTCGGAGCCCTGTCGGCCTTCTACCACGACTCTACCGACATCTCCGACCCGGTCCAGCGCATGATCGCTTCGATGCGCCTGATCGCCAAGACGCCGACGATCGCCGCCATGGCGTTCAAGTACCATATCGGCCAGCCTTTCGTTTATCCGAAGAACGAGTTGGGCTACGCCGCCAACTTCCTGCACATGTGCTTCGCGGTGCCTTGCGAGGAATACAAGATCAACCCGGTACTGGCGCGCGCGATGGAGCGCATCTTCATCCTGCACGCCGACCATGAGCAGAACGCGTCCACGTCGACGGTACGTCTCGCCGGCTCGTCGGGCGCCAATCCGTTCGCCTGCATCGCGGCGGGCATCGCCTCGCTCTGGGGCCCGGCGCATGGCGGCGCCAACGAAGCGGCGCTCAACATGCTCGCCGACATCGGCTCGGTCGACCACATTCCCGAATTCATCGCCCGCGCCAAGGATAAGAACGATCCGTTCCGCCTGATGGGTTTTGGCCACCGCGTCTACAAGAACTACGATCCGCGCGCCAAGATCATGCAGAAGACGGCGGATGAGGTTCTCGGCGAACTCGGCATCAAGGACGATCCGATGCTCGACGTCGCGATGGAGCTCGAGAAGATCGCGCTGACCGACGAATATTTCATCGAGAAGAAGCTCTACCCGAATGTCGACTTCTATTCGGGCATCACGCTGAAGGCGCTCGGCTTCCCCACCTCCATGTTCACCGTGCTCTTCGCGGTGGCGCGCACCGTCGGCTGGGTGGCGCAGTGGAAGGAGATGATCGAGGATCCGCAGCAGAAGATCGGCCGTCCGCGCCAGCTCTATACGGGCGAGACCGAACGGGATTACGTGCCGATCGCGAAGAGATAGAAGTGAGTAGAGATCAGTGAGTAGTGAATAGATCGTCCGTGTTCACTACTCACTACTCACTACTCGCTCCATCACGATTTCCGCCGCGATCTCCCCCGACGGCCGCTCCGTCGCCATGCGGCGCGCGACTTCGGCAAAGCCGTCCTTCTGCCAGCGGCGGTATCCGGTGTCGGCAAACAAGCCCTCGATATGGCGTGCCAGCCAGCCTGGCTGCACCAGTTCGTTATAGGCCTCCATGACGACCGTACGGTCGGCGATGAGGTTGGGAAGCGCAGCGCTCCAGATCGTGATCACCCTCAGGACAAAGCGCGCCAGAGGATCGAGTTTGTAGCAGGAGACGAGCGGCACTCCGGCGAGCGCGAGTTCCAGAGACACCGTGCCGGACGCGGCAAGTGCCGCATCCGCCTCCCCGAAGGCCTGCCATTTGCCGGCGGTATCGGTCACGATCTCGGGTTTCTGCTCCCAGCCGGCCACCGATGATGCAACAAGCTCCGCGACATGCGGCACGGTCGGCAGGACGAGCCGCAGCCTGTGGCCGCGAGACTTCAGGATGGAGACGGTCGCTCCGAACGGCTCGATCAGACGGCTGACCTCGCTCTTGCGGGAACCCGGAAGCAGGAGGAGCGTCTTTTCCCGGTCGTCGGAAAGATCGCGCGGCGCGGCCTGCGCGGCGGCAGCCGCCAGCGCCCCGGTGTCGGTGGTCAGCTTGTGCCCGACGAACGTTCCCGGCGGTCCGCCAAGGCGTTCGAGCTCTGCGGGCTCGAAGGGCAGGATGCACAGGATGTGGTCGACATAGGGCTTCATCGCCACCGCCCTGCCCGGCCGCCACGCCCACACGCTCGGGCATATGTAGTGGATGATCGGTATCCCGGGATTGGCGGCCCGCACCTTCCTGGCGACGCGCAGCGTGAAATCGGGATTGTCGATGGTGATCAGGCAATCGGGCTTTGCCGCCACGATGGCGCGCGCGGTCTCGCCGATGCGTTTCATGAGCCGCGGCAGGTCGCGGAAAACAGCGGAAAAGCCCATCAGGGCGATGTCACCGGCGGGAAAAAGCGGCTTCAGGCCGTGCGCCTGCAGGTGGCGTCCGCCGACGCCGGTGAGCAGCACATCGCGACCGGTCGCGGCCTTCAGCGCAGCGACAATGTCGGCGCCGAGCAGGTCGCCGGATTCCTCGCCGGCGACTATGCCGATCTTCAGCGGCCCCCCCGCGCTCATGGCCGCTTCTCTCCGGGAAGGCCGACTACGAACAGGCCGAGCCGGTCCGCCTCGCTGATGACTTTGGCGAGATCCAGCACCAGCGAGCGTTCCGCTTCGACGCCTATGCCAGCGAGCCCCGCGGCATGGGCTGCGGTGACGGTATCGGGGCCGATCGAGGGCAGGTCCATGCGCAACTCTTGGCCGGGCTTTGCGCATTTGACCAGCACGCCGCGCTTCTTGCCGGCAAGCCGCCCGTGCGACCGAAGATCCCTCACCCGCGCGAGCAGCGCGTCGGTCCCCTCAACCCCTTCGAGCTCGACCGCGCGGCCGCCGATAGCGACCGCCGCCTGGCCGATGTCGAGCGCGCCGATGGCGCGGGCGGCCTCAGCCGCCGCCTCGATGTCGCGCCAGTCCGATTTCTGCGGCGCAACCGACGTCATCTGCCCCTCGGACGCCAGCAGGTCGGGCGCGATCTGATGCGCGCCGACGACCTTGACGCCGAGCGCTTCGACCGCCGTTGCAAGCGCGCGCAACATGCCGTCGTCACCCTTCGTCAGGGCTGTAAGCGCACGCGGCAGGAACTTGAGCAGCGCCAGGCTGGGTTTCAATGCCGTCAGCTTCGGCCGCCGCGATATGCCGCCGGCAAAGACGACATGGGTAATCCCCTGTCGCTTCAGGAGCGGCGCCAGCCCGGCGAAATTCTCGACCGTCAGTTCCGCGTGATCATAGGCCGCCAGCTCGGGGCTCGACTCGCCGCGGGCCATCACCACGAAGGGCCGGTGGCCGTGCTCAGCGAGATTCTCGGCAAGATCGAGCGGCAGCCTGCCGCTCCCCGCGACGACGGCAATCCTGTCGCCCGACTTGAGCTGAAGGCGGCCGGACTTCTCAGCCGTCGTCATCGTCGCTGTCTGCGCTGTCGCGCAGTGGCGGCATGGTGAACTGGCGCTTGCCGCGCGCCTGGATGAAGTCGAGCACGTCGCGCACGATTGCCGCGTCGCCGAACTGGCGCGCGGCCTCGGGGATGTTCTCGGCGACCGGCCGGGCCGGGTCGAAGATCACCTTGTAGGCGCTGCGCATCGCGAAGATATCGGCGCGCGCCATGCCGGAACGCTTCATGCCGATGACGTTCAGCCCGCGCAGGCGCGCATGGTTGCCCATCACTATGCCATAGGGGATGACATCGCCGGCGACGGCCGCACAACCGCCAACGAAGGCGTGATGGCCAATCCGGGCCATCTGGTGGATGGCGGCAAGGCCGCCGACAATGACGTTGTCGCCAATCTCGACGTGGCCGCCCAGCGTCGCGACATTTGCCATGGTGACGTTGTCGCCGACGATGCAGTCATGCGCGATATGGGAGTAGGCAAGGAAGTTGCCGTTGTCGCCCACCGTCGTCTCGCCGCGGCTGGTGTCGGTGCCGCGATTCATGGTGACGCCCTCGCGGATCGTGCAGTTCCTGCCGATGACGAGCGTCGAAGGGCCACCCTTGTGCTTGGTGTTCTGCGGCGGGCCACCGAGGATCGCCATCGAAGCGACCTTGCAGCCCTCGCCGAGCGCGACGCCCTTGTGCACGACGACATGGCTGGAGAGTTCGACGCGGTCACCGAGCTTCGCACCGGCCTCGACGTGGCAGAACGGGCCGATGACGACGCCGGCGCCCAGTTCGGCGCCGGGGTCGGCCTGTG
>JAEYXI010000009.1 GCA_023428515.1 Pseudomonadota bacterium
CCCAAAACATACCACGCCAGATGCCAATCCCGACGATGCCCATGGCGACGCCGCCATAGGCGCCGTCTATGCGGCCGAGCCGATCCAGGCTGGCGCCCGACAGGCCGGGCCGCACCAGCGCGAACTCCGCGGCCAGCAGGCCGGCGAGGGTGAAGACGAGGAAGTGGTGCAGGATGGCGAGCAGGAGGTCGACGATGTCCATGTAGGCTTCCTTGGCCGGTTTCGCCGGATCGGACCGGCAGGCGCGGGTGGCAGTCTTCGACAGATTAATGCGGCCTGCGGCAATGTCCAACGACGCGGCAGAGTGTCAGTTGCCTGTCAGTTGTCAGGGTTGGATCGCACCGTAGGATTTGTTTCATGACCGGATTGAAACGCGCACTTCACGCCATGCCTGACAAGATCCGCGCCGAACTGGAGAAGCGCGGCCTGACCGCGGCCTATGAGGCGCGCCCAGCCTACCAGCGCAACGACTATCTGGGCTGGATCGCGCAGGCGAAGCGGGAAGAGACCAGGGACAAGCGGCTCGCCCAAATGCTCGACGAGCTGGAACGCGGCGGCATCTACATGAACATGATCTGGCGCGGCTGAGGGGCGCTCTACTATCGGGACGGCCGATAGGAGAAATAGTCGAAATCGGCCGGCTTCGCAGCGCCGCTGGTGTCGAATGCGGCCATCCCAACGAAAGCGCCGGTGAAGGAGCCGTGCTCGCCGCGGCCCGCCTCGTCGGAGACGATCGAGGCGTCGAGCGTCGGACCGACCTGCAGCCATTCGCCGTCGTTGCGGTAGCTGAAGCGCAGTGCGGCGCCGTCCACATCGGCGGCGAGCGCAACGGGACCATCGCCGAGCGGGATCGGTACGGGAAGCGGGAAGCTGAGCCTGCCGTCCGGCCAGTCGCCGAGGCAGCTCATCACCGTCAGCACGCGGCCGAGCTTCGCGTCGTGGGTGATGGCGAGGAAATGGAACTTGTGGCGGTTGTAATAGAGCGCCAGGCCGGCCGCCTGCTGGAAGGTTTCGGGCGAAAAATCCAGCTCCGTCTCGGCGCGAAAGACAAAATGCTGCTGCCGGCGCGCCACCAGCGCTTGCTCGAAGAAGCTGCCGATGGATTCACGGCCGATGAGCCGCAGATAGCCCGGCCGCGCGGTTAGCGAGAAGATGCGCTCGGGAACCGGCGTGCGCAGCCACTGGAAGTCGAGCGGCAGGTCAGGCGTGTCGAAGTCGTGGCGTATCTCAGGATCGTTTGTCGGGGGCTTTGCTTCGGCTGGCGCCGGGACCTCGACGTCGGGCACCAGCCCTCCCTGGGCCAGCCTCAGCCAGCCATCCTCGCCCCAGACGCATTTCTGGATCGCCGTCTCACGGCCGAGCGGCGAGCGGCGAAGCCCCGGCAAAGGCCGCGACGTGAGATGCGTGTGGTAGAACTCGCCGTTCGGCGTCTCGACGATCTGGCCGTGGCCGGCGCGCTGGAGGGCAGCACCCGGCGCATCCTTCGAGGTCATCAGGTGGATGTCGGGGTGCAACTCGTACGGCCCGTCGATATTTGTCGAGCGCGCCATGGTGACGGCGTGGTCGTAGCCGGTGCCGCCTTCGGCCGTGGTCATGTAGTACCAGCCGTCGCGCTTGAAGAGGTGCGGACCTTCGACCAGCCCGTGGTCGCTACCGGCGAAGACGTTCTTCACCGGCCCGACGAGTTTTTCGGCAACGGGATCGTATTGCTGCTGAAGTATGCCGGCAAAGGAAGGGTGTTTCGGACTGCCGCCGACACCGTGCGAGACGTGGTTCCAGACCATGTTCAGGAACCATTTTTTCCCGTCATCGTCGTGGAAGAGCGAGGGGTCGAAGCCCGACGAGTTGACGTAGACCGGATCGGACCACTGCCCTTCGACCGAAGACGCGGTGACGATGTAGTTGTGCGCGTCCTTGAAGTTGCCGTCGAGCCGCTTGACGTCGGTATAGACCAGCCAGAACTTGCCGTCGGCATAAGAGAGGCAGGGAGCCCAAACGCCACCGGAATCGGGATTGCCCCGCATGTCGAGCTGGCTCGCGCGCTCCAGCGGCCGCTTGACCAGCCGCCAGTTCACGAGGTCGGTGGAATGGTGGATCTGGACGCCAGGATACCACTCGAAGGTTGAGGTGGCGATGAAGTAGTCGCCTCCGACCCGGCAGATCGAAGGGTCGGGATTGAAGCCCGGCAGGATCGGGTTGCGGATCACTCCAGCCTCCTAGTTGCGTGCTATTTGCGTGGGGGGCCTTCGCGCTCGGCCGACTTGGCCCAGAGGTTGATGTTGGCCTCGGTCGCGTAACGGTCGATCTCGGCGAGTTCCTCGGCGCTGAATTCGAGGTTCTTCAGCGCGCCGACGCAGTCCTCGACCTGGCTCGGGCGGCTGGCGCCGATCAGCGCCGAGGTGACGCGGCCGCCTCTGAGCACCCAGGCAAGCGCCATCTGTGCCAGCGTCTGGCCGCGCTTCTCGGCGATGCCGTTGAGCGACTTGATGTTGGCGATGGTCTTTTCGTTGAGAAAACTCTGGCGCAGCGATTTTCCCTGCGCGGCGCGGCTGTCTTCCGGAATGCCGCCGAGATATTTCGACGTCAACATGCCTTGTGCGAGCGGCGAGAAGACGATCGAGCCGACGCCGAGACCGTCCAGCGTATCGAGCAGGCCGTCATCTTCGACCCAGCGGTTTATCATCGAATAGCTGGGCTGGTGGATGACGAAGGGCGTGCCCATCTGACGAAGGATGTCGGCCGCTTCGCGGGTCCGCTGCGAATTGTAGGATGAGATGCCGACATAGAGCGCCTTGCCGGAGCGCACCGCGTGGTCGAGCGCGCCCATCGTCTCCTCGAGCGGCGTGTCGGGGTCGTAGCGGTGCGAGTAGAAGATGTCGACATAGTCGAGGCCGAGCCGCTTCAGGCTCTGGTCGAGACTGGACAGCAGGTATTTGCGGCTGCCCCATTCGCCATAGGGGCCGGGCCACATCTCGTAGCCGGCCTTGGTCGAGATGATCAGCTCGTCGCGATAGCCAGCGAAATCCTTGCGCAATATGTCGCCGAAAGCGATCTCGGCGGTGCCGCCCGGCGGGCCGTAATTATTGGCGAGGTCGAAATGGGTGATGCCCAGGTCGAACGCCTTGTGGCAGATTTCCTGCTTCAGCCTGTGCGGCGTGTCGTTGCCGAAATTGTGCCAGAGGCCGAGCGAGATCGCGGGCAGCTTGAGGCCGGAACGGCCGCAACGGTTGTAGATCATCGGCTCATAGCGATTGTCGGCGGGATGCCAGCTCATGTCTTGGTCCTTTCGCCTCAGTTGGCGGACTTTTTTCGAGGCTCAGGCGGCACCGCTGCCCCAAGGGCCGTGATGCGCGCCAGGCTCGTCGATGCGCTCGAAGCCATGCGCGCCGAAGAAGTCGCGCTGCGCCTGGATGAGGTTCGACGTGCCGCGTCCCAGGCGGTAGCTGTCGAAATAGCCGAGCGCCGACGACAGCGCCGGCGTCGGCAGGCCGGCCTCGGCGGCGCGCGCGACGATGCGGCGGAGCGCCGGGTGCGCTTCCTGCATCATCTCGATGAAGGCCGGGGTCATCAGGAGGTTGGCGACCGGCCCGCCGGAGAAGGCTTTTGCGAGCGTGCCCAGGAATTGCGAGCGGATGATGCAGCCGGCGCGCCAGATCTTTGCGATCGTCGGCATCGGCAGGTTCCAGTTGAATTCTCTGGACGCGCCGGCCATCACGGCAAAGCCTTGCGCATACGCGGCGATCTTGCCGGCGAAAAGCGCGAGTTCGAGATCGGCGAGGACTTCATCCTTGTTGCCGGAGAATTTGGCGACTCCGTCCGTACCGTAGGCCTTTTCGGCGGCGACGCGCTCGTCCTTCAGCGAGGAGAGCACGCGCGCGGCGACGGCCGCCTCGATGGCCGTGGCGGGAATACCGAGCTGCTGCGCCTCGATGACCGACCATTTGCCGGTGCCCTTCTGTCCCGCTCGGTCGAGGATCATGTCGACCATCGGCTTGCCGGTTTTGGGATCGTCGGCGGCGAGCACCTTGGCGGTGATCTCGATCAGGTAGGAGTCCAGCCTGCCCTTGTTCCACTCGGCGAAGACCTGCCCGATTTCCTTGGGCGCCATGCCGAGCCCGTCGCGCAATATGCCGTAGATCTCCGCGATCATCTGCATGTCGGCATATTCGATGCCGTTGTGGATCGTCTTGACGAAATGGCCGGCGCCGTCCGTGCCGAGCCAGGCCGCGCAGGGTTCGCCTTCATATTTGGCGGAAATGGCGGTGAGCACTTTCTCGACGCGCTTCCAGGAGGCTTCGGTGCCGCCGACCATGATCGAGGGGCCGTGGCGCGCGCCCTCCTCGCCGCCCGAGACGCCCATGCCGATGAAGGTGAGGCCCGAACCCTCGAGTTCCTTGAAGCGGCGCATCGTGTCGCGGAAATTGGCGTTGCCGGCGTCGATCATGATGTCGTTGGCCGAGAGCACGCCGCGCAGATGCGCGATCTGCTCGTCGACGGCGCTGCCCGCCTGCACCATGATGATGACGGGGCGCGGCGGGCGGATGGCGGCGGCCAGCGCCTCGATCGTGTCGCAGGGCACGATCATGTCCTTCAGCGGACCGGCCTCATCGTGGAACTGGTGGGTCTTGGCGACGGTGCGGTTGAAGACCGCGATGCGGTTGCCCTTCTCGGCTATGTTGAGCGCGAGGTTCGAACCCATCACGCCAAGGCCAATCAGCCCGATCTCGGCATCCGCCATCGTTCCATCCCTTGGTTATGCATCGGCTCCAGCCAACCCTCGGAGAAGCCTTTCGCGCGGGATGTTTGACGCGCCCCGGAAGCTTCGTCAACACGTCGGCCGACGATTCCTGCGCCCCTAATTGAATCGATTAGGTTTGTTGCGGCTAGCCCGTGTGGCGCTTCCGCCCATAAAGCTCAAGGCGGTGATGGACGATGTCGTAGCCCAGCGACTTGGCGATCTCGTCTTGCAACTGCTCGATCTTGTCGGACTTGAACTCGATCACGTCGCCGGTCTCGATGTCGATGAGGTGGTCGTGATGGTCGGTGGCGTGCTCGAAGCGTGACGGCCCGCCCTCGAAAGCGTGACGGTGGATCGCGCCGATGTCGCCGAGCAGCTTCATCGTCCGGTAGACGGTGGAGAGCGAGATCGAGGGGTCAACCGTCACCGCTCGCCGAAAAATTTCGAGCGCATCGGGATGATCTTCAGTCTCCGACAGGATGCCGAGAATGGCGCTGCGCTGCCGCGTGATCCGCACGCCCTGCCGGCGCAGTTCCTTCTCGTAATCCAGCTTTTTGGACGACCGTTTCTTCATCGGCTCATTATGCGCCAGATGACATCCAGTTGCAAAAGATAACACCTGCGGCAAGGCGTCTGCCGACGCCTAGTTGCAAACGATTTGCAATTGCATTGACCTTTGGCGCGGACTGCGCTATTTAAGCCTCGACTAGGCTCCGACTGAACTCTCCCACCAACATGAGGATGCGATGAAACTGCTGACGGCCACCCTTGTGCTTATCGCAAGCATGGCAGTGGGCGGTCCGGCCGCTGCACAGGAGAAATTCAAGGCGGTCACCACCTTCACCGTCATCGCCGACATCGCGCAGAACGTGGCGGGCGACGCGGCCATCGTGGAATCGATCACCAAGCCGAACGCCGAAATCCATAATTACCAGCCGACGCCCGGCGATATATTGCGTGCACAGGACGCTCAGTTGATCCTGTGGAACGGGTTGAACCTCGAGCTCTGGTTCGAGCGCTTCTTCAACAATCTGAGTGATGTGCCGAGCGTCGTGGTTTCGGAAGGCGTCGAGCCGATGGGTATCGCCGAAGGTCCCTACACCGGCAAGCCCAACCCGCATGCCTGGATGTCGCCTGAAGCCGCGCTGATCTATGTCGAGAATATCCGCAAGGCCTTTGTCGAGCACGATCCGGAAAATGCCGAGGCGTACAACCGCAACGCCGCCGCCTATTCGGAGAAGATCAAGGCGGAGGTCGAGCCGATCCGCCAGGAACTGGCTGGTATCCCCGAGGAGCGGCGCTGGCTGGTCTCCAGCGAGGGCGCGTTCAGCTACCTCGCCCGCGACTTCGGCCTCAAGGAACTCTACATCTGGCCGATCAACGCCGACCAGCAGGGCACGCCGCAGCAGGTGCGCAAGGTCGTCGACGCAGTCAGGGCAAATCACATACCGGTGGTGTTCAGCGAGAGCACCGTGTCGCCCAATCCAGCCAAGCAGATCGCCCGCGAAACCGGCGTGAATTACGGCGGGGTGCTCTATGTCGACTCGCTTTCAGACGCGAACGGACCGGTGCCGACCTATCTCGACCTGCTGAAGGTGACCGCCGACACCATCGCCAAGGGCCTGCAGGGATGAACGCTCCGTTCAAAGCCGACGCGACCGGCGAAGGGCTCGACGTCGAGCATGTGACCGTCACCTATCGTAACGGCCACACGGCGTTGAAGGACGCATCCTTCGCCATCCCGCGCGGCACGATCACCGCGCTCGTCGGCGTCAACGGCTCCGGCAAGTCGACGCTGTTCAAGGCGATCATGGGCTTCGTGCCGCTGGCCGCCGGCAAGGTGACGATCCTCGGCCAGCCGGCGGCTGAAGCGCTGAAGAAAAACGCCGTCGCCTACGTGCCGCAGAGCGAGGATGTCGACTGGAATTTTCCGGTGCTGGTCGAAGACGTCGTGATGATGGGCCGCTACGGCCACATGAATTTCCTGCGCATGGCGAAGAAGGAGGATCGCGAGGCGGTCGACCGCGCGCTGGAGCGCGTCGGCATGGCCGATTTCCGCAAGCGGCAGATCGGCGAACTGTCGGGCGGCCAGAAGAAGCGCGTTTTCCTGGCGCGCGCGCTGGCGCAGGATGGCAAGGTGATCCTGCTCGACGAGCCCTTCACCGGCGTCGACGTGCGCACCGAGGAGGCGATCATCGCGCTCCTGCAAGCGCTGCGCGACGAGGGCCGGGTGATGCTGGTCTCGACGCACAATCTCGGCAGCGTGCCGCGTTTCTGCGACCGAGCCGTGCTGATCAATCGCACCGTGCTCTGCCATGGCCCGACGGCGGAGGTGTTCACGCAGGCCAATCTCGAAAAAGCGTTCGGCGGCGTGCTCAGGCAATTCACCCTCGGCGGCCACGATCTGCACGACGACGACGACAAGCGCAGCGTCACCGTGCTGACCGACGACGAACGGCCCTTCGTCATCTACGACACCGGCGCCGACCGGGCAGGCGCGATCGACGAGAGCGAGAAATGACCGCGCTGCTCGCCGAGCCCTTCACCTATGGCTACATGGTCAACGCCATGTGGGTGTCGGCGCTGGTCGGCGGCGTCTGCGCATTCCTGTCCGCCTATCTGATGCTGAAGGGCTGGTCGCTGATCGGCGACGCGCTCTCGCATTCGATCGTGCCAGGTGTCGCCGGCGCCTATATGCTGGGGCTGCCCTTCGCCTTCGGCGCCTTCCTGTCGGGAGGGCTGGCAGCAGCCGCGATGCTTTTCCTCAACCAGCGCACGAAACTCCGGGAAGACGCCATCATCGGGCTGATCTTCACCTCTTTCTTCGGACTCGGCCTGTTCATGATCTCGCTGTCGCCCGCGGCGGTGAACGTGCAAACGATCGTGCTTGGCAACATCCTCGCGGTGACGCCTGCAGACACGCTGCAACTCGTCATCATCGGCGGTGTCTCGCTGGCGATCCTGCTGGTCAAGTGGAAGGACCTGATGGTCGCCTTCTTCGACGAGAACCATGCGCGTTCCATCGGGCTCAATCCCGACCGGCTCAAGGTGCTGTTCTTCACGCTGCTCGCCGCCTCCACCGTGGCGGCGCTGCAGACGGTCGGCGCTTTCCTCGTGATCGCCATGGTGGTGACGCCGGGCGCCACAGCCTACCTGCTGACCGACCGTTTTCCGAGGCTGATCGTCATCTCGGTGGTCATCGGCACGGTGACCAGCTTCGTCGGCGCCTATGCCAGCTATTTCCTCGACGGCGCGACCGGCGGCATCATCGTCGTCGCCCAGACGCTGATCTTCCTCGTCGCCTTCGTCTTCGCACCGAAGCATGGGCTGCTGGCGGCGCGGCGGCGCGCAAGGGAAGCGCTGGAGGCGGGCGTGGTGGAAGAAGTACCGGGGACGGCGGCATGATCGAGACGCTTCTCCTGCCTTTCCAGTTTCCCTTCATGCAGCAGGCCTTCGCCATCGCGCTGCTGGTGGCGGTGCCGGCCGCGCTGCTCTCCTGCTTCCTCGTGCTCAAGGGCTGGTCGCTGATGGGCGACGCCGTCAGCCATGCGGTGCTGCCGGGCGTAGTGCTCGCCTATATCGCCGGCATCCCGCTCGCCATCGGTGCCTTCGCCGCCGGCATGTTCTGCGCGCTGGCGACCGGCTTCCTCAAGGAGAACAGCCGCATCAAGGAAGACACTGTGATGGGCGTCGTGTTCTCCGGCATGTTCGGGCTCGGGCTGGTGCTCTACACCAAGATCCAGACCGAGGTGCATCTCGACCACATATTGTTCGGCGACATGCTCGGCGTGTCTTGGAGCGACGTGGCCCAGACGGGCGCGATCGCCGTCTTTTGCGTGGCCGCGATCATGGTCTTCCGCCGCGACCTTTTGCTGCATGCCTTCGACGCGCAGCATGCGCGCGCCATCGGCCTGCCGGTGAGGCTGCTGCACTACGGCCTATTGTCGGTGCTGTCGCTCACCATCGTCGGCGCGCTGAAGGCGGTCGGCATCATCCTCGCCATCGCATTGCTCATCTCGCCCGGCGCCATCGCCTTCCTGCTGACGACGCGCTTCGAGCGGATGCTCGCCGTCTCGGTGATCGTCGCTGTCGTCGCGTCACTTCTGGGCGTCTATCTCAGCTTCTTCCTCGACAGCGCGCCGGCGCCGACCATCGTGCTCCTGCTCAGCGCCGGCTTCGCGGCCGCCTTCCTCGTCTCGCGGCTGCGCGCGGCCAAAGCGGAGCAGGCTACCGACCTGGCCTGAATGATGAGCCTGCTCAACACTTGCAATTCCGAGTTCTCTGACGACATTTGACGGCATGGATTCGTCTACAGAGCCGGTGCGCTTCGTCCGCCCCGCCGAGAAACGGCGGCGTATCCCGGTCGCAGCCATCATGGCGCTCAGCTTCGGCGCGCTGGTCTTCCTGTCGATAGGCGGGGTGCTGGCGCTGACCGTCGGAGCCAATATCCGCAACACGCTCGACCTGCTCGGCGCGCAATCGACGCTGCTTGTCGACGCGATGGAGGATTCGCTGCGGGCGGAGATGGCGCAGGCGGAGAGCGCGGTGAGCGGCGTCTCCCAGCTTTACGCGCAGGGCGAATTCCAGATCGACGACGACGAAGCGATGTCCGTCGCTCTTGCCGGCGCCCTTTCGGCGGCGCAACGGGCGACCGCGATGCTGATCTGCACACCAGCCATGGTGTGCAGGGGGGTGGCACGCACCGCGGATGGCAGGATCGAGCAATTGCCGGCCACGGCCGAGAAATCCGAGCAGGTGTTGAACGCCCTGGAGCAGCGCCGTCAGTTTAATCGGCTGCTGTGGGGTTCGTTCGTGGCCAACGAGCATGGTCTGATCGCCAATGTGTCGATGCCGCTCTCGCGTGGCGGCGTGCCGCAAGGATGGGCGATCGCGGCGGTCGAATTGCACAAGCTTTCCGAAATCACGCGCGATCTCTCCACGCGCTTCGGCACGCACGCCTTCATCCTGGACGGCGACGACCGCGTCATCGCCGACGAGCGGCTGACGGAGCCCGACGCCCGCGCGAAGGGCCTGGCGCCGCTGACGTCGCTTGCCTCGTTCGGCGATCCGGTGCTGGCGGCCTATTCCACGCGCACGGTCGAGGACCAGTTCGACACAAGGCGCACCCGCGACGTCGAGCTTGCGGAAATCAACGTCAACGGCGGGAACGATGCCTGGTGGAACGACAACTCCTATGTCGCTATCACCCGCAAGATATCGGGCTACGGCGAACAGCCCTGGACCATCGGCGCTTATTTCAAGGGCAGCCAGATCGGCGGCGAGATCGAACGGGTCATCGGATCGGCCATGCTCGGGCTTGCCGCGATGGCCGCCGCGATCATCGTCGCCATCCTGCTCGGCAGACGCCTTTCAAAGCCCATCCAGACGATCGCCGGACAGGCGACGCGGGTTGCCGATTTCGACCTGGACGGCGTGACGCCGCTGCCGCGGAGCCGCATCAAGGAGCTGGACGACCAGGCCTCCGCCTTCAACGCCATGCTGATCGGGCTGCGCGCATTCTCCACCTATATCCCGCGCTCGCTCGTCGCCAAGCTGGTGCGCACCGGCGAGATCGGCATCGCCGAACCGCGCGAGACGATCGTCACGGTCATGTTCACCGACATTGCCGATTTCACGGCGCTGTCGGAGCAGATGGATGCGGCGGCCGTGTCGAGGCTCTTGAACCGTCATTTCGCCATACTGTGCGCCGCCGTCGACGCCTATGGCGGCACGGTCGACAAGTTCCTCGGCGACGGCATGATGGCTTTCTTCGGTGCTCCCGACAGGCTGAAGGGCCACGCCGCCGCCGCGGTCCGCGCCGCCGCGCAGATTCGCGAGGACCTCGCGCAGGACAACGAGGCGGCCGTGCGGGACGGGTATCCCAGCCTGCGTGTCAGGATCGGCATCCATACCGGCCCGGTCATCGTCGGCAATATCGGCGCATCCGACCGCGTCAACTATACGATCATCGGCGACACGGTGAATGTCAGCCAGAGGCTGCAGGGCCTGGGCAAGGAACTCGCGCCGGAAGCCGCGACGACGATCGCCGCTTCGGCCGAAACCGCGTCGCGCCTCGACGAGCGATTCGAGATCTTGCCCGGCGGACATCACAGGCTGCTCGGCAGGGGTGAGGCGGTCGAGGTTTTCCTCATCGGCAACGTCGCCGAGATTGGCGATGCCATGGCCGAGCGCCAGATGGGCGCCGCTTAGGGAATCAGAAAACTGGGCTGGATGGCAGGCGGGCTCCCCTTCGGGAG
>JAEYXI010000113.1 GCA_023428515.1 Pseudomonadota bacterium
CGCGCAGGCCAGGCAGCGTCTCGTCCGGCTCGATGTCGACCGCCACCTTGGTCAGGAGCAGCGGGTGGCAAAGCGGGATCAGCTCCGAGGCCTTCTTCGCGGCCATGATGCCGGCGATGCGCGCCGCGCCCAGCACGTCGCCCTTTTTCGCATTACCTTCGAGGATTGTCTTCAGCGTCGCCGCCTGCATCGTCACCGCGCCCTCGGCGACCGCGGTACGTTCCGTCTCGGCCTTTGCCCCGACATCCACCATGTCGGCCTTGCCGTCGGCGCCGAGATGGGTGAGGCGGGCGGGCTTTCTTGCCACGGTCTAGGCCCTGAGTGCCGCCGGCGCGCCCTTGAGCAGCGCTTGCGTCGCGGCGGTCACGTCCGCCTGCCGCATCAGGCTTTCGCCGACCAGGAACGTGCCGATGCCTGACCGTTCCAGCCGCAGGCAGTCGTCGTGGGTGAAGATGCCGCTCTCGCCGACCAGCAGCCGGTCATCCGGCACGAGCTTTGCCACCCGCTCGGACGTCTCGAGCGTCGTCTCGAAGGTCCTGAGGTTGCGGTTGTTGATGCCGATCAGTTTTGAGGAAAGTTTCAGCGCTCGCTTGGTCTCTTCCTCGTCATGCACCTCGATCAGCGCATCCATGCCGAGTTCGTGCGCCGTGTCCTCAAGCGCCCTAGCGTCGTCGTCTCCGACGCTCGCCATGATGATCAGGATGGCGTCGGCGCCCCATGCGCGCGCCTCGAAGACCTGATACGGCTCGAACATGAAGTCCTTGCGCAGCGCCGGCAGATTCGTGGCCGCGTGCGCCGCGGTCAAAAACTCCGGCGCGCCCTGGAAGGATGGCGTGTCGGTCAGCACCGAGAGGCAGGATGCACCGCCTTTTTCATAGGCGCGCGCCAGCGACGGCGGATCGAAATCCGCGCGGATCAGTCCTTTGGACGGGCTCGCCTTCTTCACCTCGGCGATCAATGCGAAATCGCCGGCTCTGCGCTTCGCTTCCAGCGCTGTGAGGAAACCGCGCGGGCGGTCCGCTTCCTGTGCCCTGGCCTTGATCTCGGCCAACGGCACGCGCGCCTTGGCGGCGGCGATCTCCTCACGCTTGTAGGCTTCGATCTTCTTGAGGATGTCAGCCACGGCTCACCCGTTCGAGATGCTGACGAGCCGGTCGAGGACCTTTGCCGCCTTGCCGCTGTCGATCGCTTCCGCCGCCTTCGCCACGCCGTCCTCGATCTTGGACGCCTTGCCGGCCACCACCAGCCCGGCGCCGGCATTCATCAGCACCGTGTCGCGATAGGCGCCCGGCGCGCCATCGAGAAGCATCCTGAGCGCTGCCGCGTTATATGCTGCCTCGCCGCCGCGCAGATCTTCCTTGCGATAGCGCTTCAGGCCGACCGCCTCGGGCGTCAGCGTGAAGCTGCGCACCTTGCCGTCGGCGAGTTCGGCGATGTTTGTCTCGCCGGTGGTGGTTATCTCGTCATAGCCGTCGCCATGCGCCACCCAGGCGCGCTCGGCGCCCAAAGCCTTCAGCGTTTCGGCCACCGGCTCGACCCATTCCGGCGCGAACACGCCGACCATCTGGCGTTTGACCCCGGCCGGGTTGGAAAGCGGCCCGAGCAGGTTGAAGATGGTGCGCGTGCCGAGCTCGGCGCGCGTCGGCCCGACATGACGCATCGCCGGATGATGAGCCGGCGCGAACATGAAGCCGACGCCGGCTTCCGCCACGCAGAGGCCTATTTCCTCCGGCGGCAGGTCGATCTTGACGCCAAGTGCCATGAGCACATCGGCGGCGCCGGTCTGCGAGGACATGCCGCGATTGCCGTGCTTGGCGACCGGCACGCCGGCGCCCGCGATCACGAAGGCCGAGGCGGTCGAGATGTTCAGGCTGTGCGAGCCGTCGCCGCCGGTGCCGACGATGTCGACGGCCCCTTCAGGCGCCTCGACGCGCAGCATCTTGCCGCGCATCGGCGCGACCGCGCCGGAGATCTCGTCGACTGTTTCGCCGCGCACGCGCAGCGCCATCAGGAAGCCGCCGATCTGGCCGGGCGTCGCTTCGCCCGACATGATGATCTCGAACGCTTCGCGAGCCTCCTCGAAGGAGAGCGGCTTGCCTGCCGCGACTTTCGCGATGTGTTCCTTCAGCGTCGCCATGGCCCCCGATCCGCTCGCTTAGAACGCCAGGGCCTGCTCGATGGCGCTGCGGTTGACCGTCACGCCATATTCGCCCTGCAGCTTTGCGACGAGCTGGTCGAGCAGGTCGTCGGCCATGCCGGACGCGAAGCTCGCCTGAGCGTCTTCAGGAACAGAGCTCGCGTCGGCGCCGGCCGGCTCGAACACTTCCGCCACCTTGAAGACGATCTGCGCGTCGTCGGTCGGCGCAGCCACCACGCCGCTGCCGCCCTCGGCGACGCCGAAGATCGCGGCGACGCCCTCGCGGCCGAAATCGCCGTCGTCGGATTCGCGCTTCAGGCCGCGCTTGGTCTGTTTCTCCAGGCCGAGTTCGGTCGCAAGCGTGTCGAGCGTCGTGCCGTCTTTCAAGCGCTTCTCGATCTCGCCGGCCTTGGCGGTCAGCCGCTTTTCAGTCTCGGCCGCTTTCCAGTCGGTGACGACCTTGGCCTTCACCTCGTCCAGCGTACGCTCGCGGGCAGGGGTGACGCCTTCGACTTCGTAGAAGACGTAGCCGGTGTTGCCGACATTCACCGGCGGATTTTCGATGCCCGCGTCCGTCTCGAAGGCCGCCTCGATCAACTCCTTGGACTGCGGCAGGTCGTTGACCACCGAGCCGTCCGGCCGAAGTGCTGCGCGGTCTATCGCCTCGATCGTCGCCACTTCGAGGCCGAGCTTGGCGGCCGCCTCGCGCAGCGTCTCGCCTGCCGCGCGACCGTCCTCGTAATTGTCGTGCACGTCGAGCAGGATGCGGT